>NZ_WPDC01000099.1:0-10901 GCF_035615595.1 Vibrio sp. R-1
CAGCTTCAAGTAGGAAGAGGATAATGCTCCCCTGATTACACCCTTCCTTCAAGCCACTTTTCCGCTTGAGGGAAGGGGCTAGCTCAACCTTTTGGCTAGCGCTTGCTCCAAGTAATCGGTACATAGCTTCACGATTGTAGGTGTATGGCTAGAGTACGGCGTTAAGGTATAAACCGTATTGATGGGTAAAGTGTAGTTAGGCACGACATTCACCAGTTGTGATCCCCTCTCTGACAAGTAAAAATCAGGGACAATACCTACGCCCGCGCCAGAGCGAATCAGTGCTAAACAGGTATGAAATGAATTCGCGGTACAACTCGCCTGTTGACGATAAATCCACGTCTGCCCCTCAGCGCTGCGAAAATGGTGTTCAATTTGCTTAGGTTGCCAAACATTCGCAATATACGGCGACTCATTAAGCTTCGTCTTGCGCTCTTCAAGCCCACATAAAACATCTCTAAATTCGCCAATCCTTTTTTGTTTCAGTGAACTGTCATGAGATGGGCCAATTCGGATCGCCATATCAATGTCGTTTGCCATCAAATCCAGATGCTGGTCATCCGCAATCAATTCCGGTTTTAACTTAGGGTATTGAGTCATTAATTCGGCGATCACAGGTGCCACCAAGCTATCCATCAAAGCGTGCGAGGCCGTAATACGAAATCGCCCTTGCGGCTCGGTTTGGTAGTCAGAGGCAATATCCCAAGCTGACTCAGCAATCGAATTCAACTCTTTGCATTTTAAATAAAACTGCTCGCCGACATCGGTTAATGTTTGACGCCGCGTGGTTCTTTTCATCAGTACCATACCCAGCTCATTTTCTAAGGTTTTGAGATGCTGGCTAACCACGGATTTTGACACATTAAGTTTATCGGCTGCCGCAGAGACGGAGCCGGCCTCCACTACATGCGCAAAAATCGCCATCTGCCTTAATCGATTCATGACCAATTGTTCTCTTTCTCTAAACAGTCATTTTTATTATTGGTATTTTTCAGATTAATTGAAAGCACTAATCTAACTGGGAAGAGATGAGTTATCCGCAAACCACTTGCCGTTATCGTTTCAGATAAAAACCCATATCCCCAAACAACTTGAAGTAACCGCTTTAAGTCGAAGGGAGAAGAGAGATTAAGAGGAATCCACTATGTTAGATCATTCAGTATTAGCCACTTGTATGAAGGGTATTGAAGCTTGGCAGAACGCGTTTAACCAACAGGATGCGCAAGGTTGCGCAGAACAGTACGCGACGAATGCCATCATGTATGCTCGTCCCTTTGGCCAATTTGAAGGCCGAGAAGCCATTCAGGCCTTTTGGCAAAATATTATGGACCAAGGATTTGCACAGGTAGAGTACCATGATGTGCAATGGCAAGCTGCAGGTGAAAACGGCTACATTTTGACCGCGAAATGGCAAATGAATAAAGCGTTTGGCGCGATTCATCGTGAACATTGGGTGGTAGAAGCCGATGGGAAAGCCCGCTTAGCCAGCGATGACTTCGAAGTATTAGGGGAGCGTTAATCTCCTCCCCCTTTCTCAAAGGACTAAGGTAGGGGGTATTTCGCGCCAAGCTCGCTAAAACTCGTACAGCTGATATATCAGTGACCACTAAAACACTTAATATATAAAGGCATTACAATAAATAGCCGCATTCAGCGGCTTTTTTATACCCTTCCAACTTGAAGCTGCAACAGTGTTGGCTACGGAACACATCATTTACTCCTCTCATAACACTAATTTTTCTTCCAAACTAAATACAAAACAAACACACCGCCAACCGCGGCAGTAATAATTCCGACCGGTAGTTCTTGCGGCGCAAGTAATGTGCGACTAAGCAGATCACCAAGGCTCATGATAACCGCGCCCCATAATGCAACGAGAGGTAGCAAGCGCTTATGAGTCATACCCGAAAATGGCCTTATCAAATGTGGAACCATTAAACCAATAAATCCCACCACACCCGTTATTGCGACGATCGCCGCAGTACAAAACGCACAACAGATAAAGATTTCACTGCGCAGACGATGAACATTCATTCCCAGAGAGTGAATGGTCTGATCACCAACCAGCAGCGTATCGATCGCGCGATACCGTTTGACCGACAGCACAACAACAACCGCAACACCTAACCAAGCAAAAGGTAAATTATCCCAACGCGCCAGCCCTAATCCTCCCATGGTCCAGAAAAGAATAGAACTGGCAGCACGCTGGTCGCCCGAGTAGATAAAAAAGCTCGTCATGGCACCAAACAAAAATGAGATGGCGAGCCCACATAGCACTAAGTTGTCGTTACCACGCTTTTTCTGCATCGAGAACAGCATAATCACCGCAGCAGCAGAGACAAGGCCACCACTAAACGCGGCAATGGGTAGCGACCAAACACCGAGCGTATCCCCTAAGCGAGTGATAACTAACACTGCGCCAGCAGACGCCCCTGAAGAAAGGCCAAATAGAAATGGATCGGCCAAATCATTACGCGTGGCCGTTTGTAATAATGCTCCAACCATCGCAAGTCCCGTACCCGCAATAATCGCAAGCAGCGCTCGCGGCAAGCGCAGATCCAGCAAAATTCGGCTCGTCATCGACATATCTTGTGAGCCAATCTCGGCCATTCCATCCCAAACCTGATGGATAGAAAAGGTCATCGAACCGTACATTAAGCTCAATAGAAATGTCGTGCCTAACAGAGTGCAGCCCAACAACCACATCCATGAATAGCGGCTAATTTTCATCATTTAATAAGCCGTGTTATTGAGCAAAAGCACTAGCCATCTTCTCAACGGCAGCGATATTCGCAGGCCCAGGCGTTAATTGTTCATATCGCAGCTTAATATAGCGTTTGTTCTTAACCGCATTGGTGTATTTCATCAGCGGATGTTGCTCGAGAAAATGTTGCAGTGCATTCGCACCATTGGCATTTTGATAATCAAGTAAAATGATGACATCTGGATTTTCCTTAGCCACCTTTTCCCACGAAGTGGTCGCCCAACTGGTTGGCATATCATGCACAACATTGACTCCACCTGCGGCTCGAATCATAGCGTCTGGCATCGCAAACTGACCTGCGGTAAACGGCTTATCTTGACCAGAATCGTATAAGAATACCTTCGGAGCTTTGGCGTTGGATGTAGGCTTTGGCAAAGCCGCAATACGTTGTTTCCAACTGTTGACAAGTGCATTGGCCTTATCTTGACGGTCGAAAATCACGCCAAGCTTCAGAATGTCTGTATACAGTAAATCCATACTGGCACTCCTTTGCTGCTTCGGATGAGTGTGGACACAGCTTTCGCTCAGCACCAAAGTATCAATGCCATAAGGCGCTAATGTTTCAGGCGTGACCTCGCCACCCACTGTCATGCCATAATTCCAACCAGCGAAGAAGAAATCGGCATTCGCGGCTATCATGGTTTCAAGCGATGGGTATTTAGGTGCCAGCTCTGGAATCCCACCCAAACGATGTTTAAATTCAGGTGACATCTTGTACCAGCCAGTGATGCCAGTAACGCCAGCCATATCATCTTGCAGACCTAAAGCAAACGCCATTTCAGTCATGTTGATATCATGAAACACCGCATGAGTCGGGCGCTTCTCAATCATCAATCGGGTTCCGCAACTTTCTACTATCACCGGATATTGGGTTGTCGTTGCTTGCGCAGCGGTGATAGGCAATAAAAGTGAAAATATAACTTTCCATTTCATAAGGTCATTCCTGTCGAAAATTTGAGTGCTTAACATGCAGCTTCAAAATGAAGAACCGCGTTGTCGATATGTGGGTGTTGAAAAGTCAGCACATTTAGCCCAAATATTGGCGTGATATATTGATTGCTTAGGATTTCTACTGCCGAGCCGCATTTCACAATGCGTTGATTGGCCATGAGAATCACTTTATCGGCGAAAGGAGCAACCAATTGTAAATCATGCAATACTGCAATACAGGCGACGCCTTTCCGTTTAATGAGAGC
Source organism: Vibrio sp. R-1 (assembly GCF_035615595.1). Lineage (NCBI taxonomy): Bacteria > Pseudomonadati > Pseudomonadota > Gammaproteobacteria > Vibrionales > Vibrionaceae > Vibrio > Vibrio sp. R-1. The sequence goes on from NZ_WPDC01000099.1 coordinate 3,961, forward strand.
GAGCAATTCTAAACGCGCTAAAGGATCTAAATGATTAGTAGGTTCATCGAGCAGTAACAGTTGAGGGTGCTGGGCAAAAGCTCTAGCAATATTTGCTCGTTGCTGTTCACCACCAGAGAGCGAGCCCATTGTGCGCTCGCTTTTTTCGAGCAGTTTTACGTCATTAAGCGCGTTATCAACCGCCGCCAAGTGAGAGCTTTGGCTACAACACAAAGCATGTGGCACTCGACCAAGACTGACATATTCACGTACCGTTAAACGCGGATCGACGTAATCATTTTGAGCAACAACGGCAATCAATTTGGCTTTTTGCTGAAGAGATAACTCGCTGAGTTGGTAACCATTAATCAGCAGCTCACCTTGCACTGCCGCGTATTCGCCAGTAATCGATTTTAACAGACTCGATTTACCACTGCCGTTCGGTCCTATCACGGCAAAACATTGACCACCTGCGACCTCAAACGTTGCATCAATCAACGCTTTCCAGCCCTGCGGGCTTCGTGTTGCTAGTTGCTTGACTTCTAAGATCACCCCCAAACTCATTCCCCTTAACGATTAAATGATAACAACCACCAAATGCAATGTTATAACATAACAACACATTGCACTTTAGTCGACGGGCAGATGAATATAAATGGCAAGTTTTTATGCGGATATCGGTCGGCACTGCAGGACTTATCTTGGTAACAAGTATCGTTGGATAATGGATGTTTCAACACTAGCTCAAGCATTACACCCCACATTCTAGGGCGATGGGACTGGATTTGTGGTCGCTTGGTGATCACATGGCTGATTGTGGTGGGATAACGCGTTTATGGACAATTTGATGCCAGTGGCTTTTCTAAATTAGCTCAAGTATGAAAAACACTGATAGGCACAAAGCAAGGCCTGCCCGCGAAAGTTGAGAAAAACGTTCTGTTTATTCGTGACAAAGCTGAATTTTTCTACAATCTCAAAAACATCAATGAAGTTATAATCAGCGGATATTCACTGGCAGATGTTGACTTACCTTACTTTGAGCATCTTTCTAAATCAGTCAGTCCCGAAGCAAAGTGGACAGCAACCTACTATGCTAAAGAAGAGCAATCGAGTCATCTCTTCACTTTAACTAACTTGGGAATACAAAACGTTTCAGTGGTGAAATTTGAAGATTTATAAAATCCATGCTTTGCTATCAACTGTAAGTAGGTCAGGTCACTTCGCTGCAATATGCTATCCCTAGAACATCAAAATGCGACAATGATATAGTTAAAGGAAATATCAGATGATTAATTATCTGTATTTCCTTTAAACATCATCCATGCGGAAATTAATTTTGGCATTTGAATGTAAAGACTTAAGCTAATCTAAATAGTCATTAATCAAACCATAATCAAATTCAGGCTCACTCTTACTGAACCTTTTTGATACATGAAATATATCTTTTCGCTCGCGAGCAGTAACTGCCAAATCGTTATCTACAACAATGATTTGATAATTTCTACCTTCTTCATTGGCATATTCAGCAATAGATAATAGTTGCTCATATACTCTTTCATAAACCTTTTGATCTGATGACACATCATCATTATTTACATCTTGACTACGATAGCGACCAATATTATTCCCCGGGGTATCTATCATCATAAAGGTTGGAAAGTTTGAATTATTCTTCAATGAATACAAAAGCTTTGATAGATAAATACCTAAAGAAGTTATTGTTCTAACTCCACCAGATGTAAGTTCAGTAAAAAACTTATCCCTAACTAAATAATCCAGTCTATCATCGACCATTGATGACTCAACATTATTCAACAAGCTATTAGACATGTACGTATTAAATTCTTGACTTAGTCTACCAACAACCGTCTCACTGTCTTCTGAATTTTCCTTAGCATTGATCAGGTCACCATCTAGTCTTCTCATTATCTTTTCAATATTATTCATTTCTACAGAGATAATATCTAGCCTATTGACAATGGATCTATCTCTAGCAAGAATTTTCTTATTTGATAGTAAATCAACTTTCTGTTTCTCAAGAAGGGAAATTGACTCTACAATTTCTGAAACTTCTTTTGCATATTTAGTATCAAATGAATACTGTATTTCTTCAATTCCATGTCGTGCTTGCTCTATTTTCTTTGCGTTAGATTCGATGCTTTCTCTAACTTCATCTATTAGAGAGTTTAAGTTCTTAATTTTCCTATCTAAAGATTTTTTCTCTGAGCTTAAAATACTAACTGGTATTCTTGATTTTTCTACATCTCTATTTTGGGGAATGTTACATAGAGGACACTTAATTTCTGTAGAATGAATAGAATGAAAGGTAGATTCAACCTTTATTGATGTTGAGATAGATCGACGTTCTTCGAGGTATGAATTCCTTAACTTTATATAACTAGACAAATCCGTATTGTAATCTTTGTTTTTTTTCTGAGATTCTTCAATTAACTTACTGTATTTCTGAAGTCTATGCTCAATTTCTTTTGTCATGCCAGACGCTTTTTTGTAGTCTTCTTTTAATAAAGACACTTGGTTATCTAGAATTTTTACAGCGTCATTGTTTTCTTCTTCTTTTTTCTCAAAGTCGATAGAAAAGTCGAAATTAACCCTATTCAAAAACTTAGTTATTTCATTATATTCCCGTTTTTTCTCATTTAGCTTTTCTTGTTGCTTTGCTATTGCAGCTTCGAGCTCAGAGATATTTTGATTATGTATATTAAACAAAAATTTCATTATCTCTTTATGCTTAACATATCTATACCTTTCATTCATATTAAGCAATGAATCTGATGCTATATCTTTTTGCTTAAGATATAAAAAATTTAGTAAATCTTTAAAACCAACTCTATGCATCGTTGAATCAGTTTTACTTGGTGAGATCTTAACTTTAGTAATAGGTAACCCTAATAGTTCCATTATAAAGAAAGATATGTAACCATCTGGCGCATCACCATTTAAATCAGGGGACAATATTATTGGAGCAATATCTGGATTTACAACCCCTCGATACCCTTTAATATACTGTTTGCTGTTAAATAGCTCACGTTCAAATATATATGTATCATCATTTATTTCGACAGTAAGCCTTGCAGACCTTGCACTTTCTTCAAGTTCATCATAACTATCAAGGCTTGATGCCCCTAAGCAATATGAAATCAAGCTCAATATACTACTTTTACCGCAATCAAGGTCACCCCATATTATATTAATACCAGAATCAAACTCTATCTCGTAATTTTTTCTAGTCCCTAGGACCGTCAATTTTCTTACAATCAAACTAGGTGAATTATTCATACGAAGCCTCAACTAAAGATGAAAACAACTCTTTTTCAGACTTGCTAACGCAAAATTTCAATCGTTTTATATTTTCTTTCCACGCAAGAATAAGTGGGTCGTATTCATTTATATCAATATAATTTTCAATAGACAGCAAGTTATAGTTTTTATCTATATTAAACTTAAGAATATCTAGATTACAGAGCTGTATAACATAGTCTTTAACCAATTGACCCTGTATAGATTCTCTTATACTGTCTCTATTTTTATAGGAATAACCTTCATCTATATTCTTAAAACTAGTGTCTATAGATTTGTTATATTTAAGCAGTATGCTCTCTACTATACTTTCGCTCACTATAGCTGCATTAAAAAAACAGAGCTTTTCCATCGTTAGTACTAAGCAACCATTTCTATTTGATTGCAACTCTCTTACAATTAAATAGATCCTTGTCATATTTACTGTAGGTTCACTCAATACGTCTAAATATGGCATATAATTAGCATCATCAAACTCCATCATGAGCCTCTGAAATGTCCTTATTACACCAAACAACTTCTTGATCGACCATGTTAGCTAATTGATGAAGCATGCCTATCTTCTCTAAGAAAGATACGCTTTCAATAGCAGACTCTAAAATTGTAGAGTCTTTGTCTTTTATTTCACTATGTACTTTATAAACTAACTCAGAACTATCTATTTTATTTTCATCATAAAGATAGAATTCATTCTGATATATGAACTTTATCTTGTCATACAATTCGTTTAATTTGCCAACACTTCTTTTATTTAATCGACAAGCTATCTCAGCTTTAAAATATGATTCTTTCGACGATTTAATCAAACTAGCATTAACATCAGCAATAATTAATTTTATTACAAACAATTCTCTTTCATAACTTTTAAGCTTGTCTATTTTGCTATCTTTAAAATCCTTTTCGATCACAATCCCAGATAGTCTCTCTTTGACAAAATCTCTTATTAAGATAAATGATGTGCTATTTTTACTGGCTGGTTTACATATGCTGGTATGATCTTCATCGTTGACTTTAAATACATCTACTTCATCAGCACTGTTTGGAACAGCGCAATGCGGCAAGACCACTTCATCATCTAAAGAAACTAAGTACCTCGACTTGGGTAAATAACTTTTGTTTTTACTCCATTCCTTCTCAAGGTTCATTGTTTGCTCATTAAGGGGTTGGAGTTCAGTAATATGCTTGTTTTTGCTAAATGAAAGAAACAAGGCTTGTAGGGAACCATGGTGGGGGGTAGCAAGGGAAATATATGATTTGATATTGTCCACTGTCCCACTCTTGAGTTGAGACAGTATCAAACTTTTTGCAACTAACCCTCCCATGCTATGGCCTATTAGGATAATCTCTCGATGATCATCAAACCTAGCTCTCAATTCCGACTCCAGACCACTAGCCAACTGACCTATCGTTTTATTTTTACGTACTTTTTTACTCTTTGACAGTATTTCTAGAGACCCAAAAATTGGTAGCTTACTTAACAAGCCAAATGAATGCTTAGATACGAAGCCATTCATGAATTCAGTAATCTTACTGAAGTAGTTGTACTCAAAAAAATCACAGTACTCAGCAATTACAGCATCATCTTCGCGTAAAAGCTCTTGTAATGACTTACCATCATCATTCACCCAAGTATCTGTGTTCCCTCTCAAACCGTGTATAAAAACAACTGCTACTCTATCCATTATATACCTCCTTGCGCATAGTGATATGCAATTCAGTTAAATGTCAAGAAGCCTTTAGATACACCCTCATAAAACCATGATAAATTTGATATTTATCTATATTTCGAATGCTGGTAGTTCCTATGTGTAGTTTTCAACGGTTGTGGACCTATGCTAGTTTTATAGCAGGAAAACGCAAAACTCACGCTCTTGCTCTTTGAAGTAGTGCTGTCATCAGTAAAAAGCCCCTTATTGACCCTATCACGCAGTGGAACATCTTGACCAGAATAGTGGCCCCTAACTGGCTTAAGGTTTTAGCTTGGGTTTATCTTGGTAGGGTCATAGGGGTCGGTGTGTGTCTTGATTCTAAAAGCCGACCAGATTTCAGCGTGGTCTGAAGAAAGACAAAGAGTAGACGTGATTGTGAAGCGCTAATATAGGTCTTTAGCATGATAAAAGCGAGTAGCCATAAAATGGTTCTCGCTTTTCTAATCAATTACCACGTTCGATTCGAGATAAAAATTACCCAGTAAACTCTTCAGAATCGGGACGATTGGTAAACTGCACACCATTTAAGAAGTCGCACAGCAGTTGGTCTTCACACTGTTTGTAGTTTTTGTTGTTTGGCTTGCGGAAATACGCACCAATTTCGTATTTACTTAAACTAATACCAACCACTTCTAATACGTCCAACACATCTTCTGCTTTCATGTCTAGCGCAATGCGCAGCTTCATGAGAATCATGTTGTTGGTCAACGTGACTTCTGGCTTAGGTTGCTCGCCGTCTTTTTTTCCTCGCTTGAGGTTAATAAAGCCATTTAAGAATACCGCTAACTCTTGATCCTTCATCTTAATGCAAGATTTGTCGCTTTCATCTTTTAACCAGTTTGCCACTTTATCGTGAGCCACAGTGACTTCGGCCTGCTCGAAAGCTTTCATTATCTGTGCGTTTTTAAGGTTTAACGCGTGTTGGATACGACGTAAAATTTCGTTGTTAGTCACTAGGGATTCCTAAAATGAGTTCTAAGTGTGAATAAAAATCCATCAATGATATGCGATCTGTGGGTGTCTTTATTCAATAGCGTAGTTGACGGTGACTCTAACAGAGAACACGTTTGTTCGGTAGGTTAAAAAATAGAAATAAGACGGCCTATTCGAACTGGTTGGCTAAGTTGGTAAGCCCCCACTTTCATAGACACTATGCTGATTAGAAGAACCTCACTGTTATTTGTGAGGTAGAAGGTTACTGGCAAGGAATGGGCACTTCTGAGTTACGAAGTGCCAACTATTAAGGTTCTGTGCAGTTATGAGTTAGAGAACATGTCAAATTATCAACTATCTGAAGATTTGAATTAATAAAGCGGTTTCCGTAAAGACTACCTTCAACATAATTATTTATTCAAATCTTGTGCGACAACCACTTCACTCACCCAGATAGGCATTGGATCAATGCCTCCTGCGGCAATGCCACGGCATAAACCGGTAGTACTGTCGTTCGAACGAACCATTGTTTTGCCATCAAACACCCAGCTCTCAAAGCTCCAGCAATCCCCTAATCCTCGACCTTTGTGAGCCGAAGAAACGATGCCGTCAGAATAGTCATTGCCGGAGATATTAAGGAGTTTGGGAAGAGCAGATTCGCCTTCATCCAATAACCAGTAGCTTGAACCATAGTTATAAGCCGAAATCCAACAAGATGCTTCAATCAATGATTGACCGTTATTAAACTTTGCAATAGAGATTGAAGGCGACTCTTCAAACAGCCTTCCGCACTCAGTGCTGTCTCCCTCATCCTGATAGGTCGCACGAAGTTGTGGTAACAATTTGGCATACTGAGCAGATTCTGGTTCAAGCGATTTCATTATTGCATCGCCGCCAACATTCACCAGTGTGGGCAGAGCCGCAGCAGGGATAACCTTGGACTCAGCGCTCTGACCTTTTGCGACAATGGCAAATGGAGTGTTCTGACGCCCCTGATATTCA
>NZ_WPDC01000100.1:0-10869 GCF_035615595.1 Vibrio sp. R-1
AGAATGGGGTCTGACCAACAATGCCGCTTTTATCATTGCACCGCGCCAACGTTCAAAGCAGGCGAAACTCGATGGTCGAGTGTTTTTGCATGAATACCAACCGGAGCGCGATCCCGAAGGGCAATTACTGACACAAATTATGACGGCCCCAATGCTGGTCACACACTGGATTAACATGCAGTATTTTGCCTCCACCGTCGATAATCGCCGCTTCGGCAGTGGCAATAAAACCTTGCATAATGTGGTGGGAGGAAATATCGGTCTTTTTGAAGGCAACGGAGGCGATCTGCGCTGTGGCTTAGCCCTGCAATCGCTGCATGATGGCCAAGGGTGGCGACATGAAGCCTTACGCCTCACTGTGGTGATTGATGCGCCACGCGAACGGATTGAGCAAGTGATGGCTTCACACCGCGTGGTTGAACATTTGGTTAAGCATGAATGGCTCTATCTGGCCCGTTTTGCTGATCAAGGGATTGAGATGTATCGCCAAGGCACTTGGCAACGCATCACTCAGCCCAGCTCAGATTCCAGTGCGAGATAAAATATTGTTGGCCATCTAGGATGGCCAACAATATTTAAAGCGTTTTATAAACCAATCACACCACACACGATGCGCGCACCACCTCCACCCAAGGGCATTGGATGGTCGGAATGGTTATCCCCGCCCGCGTGGACCATCAATGCTTTACCTTTTACCTCTGCCATTTTGAAGCGGGATGCCAAAACGGGTTGATTTGCTTGGCCTTGCGCATCCACGTACAAAGCTGGGAGATCGCCCAAGTGATTGTTGTTGGTCCACGGATAGCCGTGTTTTCCCGTGTTTTGCGGATCATAATGCCCACCCGCAGCGCCACCTAATACGGTTTTGCCATCTTTGGACGAGGTTTCACATGAGCCATTCGCGTGTACATGAAAACCGTGCAAACCGGCTGGCAAGCCAGTTAACTGCGGAGTAAAGACCGTACCATACTCGCTATCAGTTAAGGTAACGGTGCCCACGGATTGGCCAGAGCTCAAATCCGTCATCACCACGGTCATTTCTTGCGCCAAAACCGAAGAAGAAAAAAACGCGGCGACCGCAAACAAAGTAAATTGATTCATGATGGATATCCTTATTGAGGGTTTGAGAGTAAGACACAGTTAGTTGAGAGGTCGTGATTGAGTGGAAGACGACACAGCCAATTTTTCTTGATGCAGCGCTTTTAACGTCTCAGATTGACCGTACAACTCAGCAAATTCTTGCACCGAGAGTCCCGCTTTATTGCGAAGGTTATCCGCACACTCTGCTTGGTATAAAGCTCTCGCGATTTGGATTTCCCGCTTCAGTAGAGCTCCCATTAAAGCCGTATTACCACGTTTATCTTGCAAACAAGCATTCGCTCCAAAGCGTAGTAAAAGTTCCACGGTTTGTGCGTTGCCTTGGTAGGCAGCAACCATTAATGCGGTATAGCTCTCCGCATTTCGTTGATTAATCGGAAATCCAGCGGAAAGAAATTCATTCACAACTTCGTCATTCCCTGTCCTTGCTGCTGCGAAAAAGAGTGAGATCAGAGACTGGTACTCTTGGCTTGTATCTGACCGTGCAGTAAAAGACGGCTCCGAAGCCGCTACACTCAATCTAAAAGGGGATAGTACTAATAAGCCGATTAGGGCGAGCTGCCATAGCCATTTCATCATTCCTCTCCTTTGCCATAGTGAATGCCCCACAAGAGCCCTATTTTCTGGGCAGAAAAGAGCGGATTTATCTCTTGCGGGGCAAATTTTTATCGGTTACATCGCGGCCAGTTTTGCCACTTGTTTCAAGTCGGTATTGGTCGCACGAGCTAAGCGAGTACCGTAATCCTTATCCGCTCGGTAGAAATGGCTGACCATAGTGGCTTTGATCTCTTTGTCAGTGACTTTGTTTAAATCACCCGCCAAGTTGGCGATGAGGTCTTGTTTGTCCTGCTCATTTAAGCTGCGATAGAGCACACCTGCTTGATAAAAGTTACGCGGATTGCTGATCGCTTTTTGCTGAACACTTCCAACCAACTGCGTTTGTACCGCTTTAAATTGAGGGTCCTCTTTCAATTCAAGCTTACGACTGGGTTGGTAGTTAATGTCTGAAGCCATTTGTGCACTGTTACTCGCGCCCTCTTGGTTATGGCTGTTCACCTCAACCAACGGGCGGTTAATTGGCAGTTGGAACAAATTGGCACCTAAGCGATAAAGCTGTGTATCGGCATACGCAAATAAACGCCCCTGCAACAGACGGTCTTCCGATGGCTCAATACCAGGAATTAGGTTTGATGGCGCAAATGCCGACTGTTCGGTTTCCAAAAAGAAGTTGTCAGGTACTTTGTTCAAGGTCATCGTACCGACTTTCTTCTCCGGCACATCCAACCATACCTTGGTGGCATCTAAGCCGTTGTAATCCAGTTTGCTCAGTTGTTCTGGTGTCAACACCTGTACATAAAGATCCCATTTGGGGTGATTACCCGCGTTAATTTGTGTGTAGAGATCATTCGTTAAATGGTTAAAGTCCTGTCCTTGAACTTTGACGACCTCATCAGGGCGTAAACTTTCAATTCCTTGCAAGCTTTTCCAATGGAATTTCACGTAGTTCACATCGCCTTTTTGATTGATCCATTTATAAGCATGAACGCCAAAACCATCCATGGTTCGATAGCTTGCCGGTGTACCTAAGTTGGTATACACCCAAGTCAACATATGTGTAGACCCTGGCTCATGACTGAAAAAATCAAAAAAGCGATTCGGATCCTGAAGATTGGTGACGGGTGATGGTTTCAGCGAGTGAACCATATCCGGAAACTTGATCGAATCACGAATGAAGAACACAGGCAGGTTGTTCCCTACCAAATCCCAGTTGCCTTGTTCGGTATAAAATTTGGTCGCAAAACCTCGCGGATCGCGCAGCGTTTCTGGCGAACCTTTTGAGTGAATCACCGTTGAAAAACGCACAAATACCGGTGTGATTTTGCCTTTGCTGGTAAACGGCGCTGAGAGTGTCAGATCACTAAAATCACCGGATGCGACAAACTCACCATGTGCACCTGTTCCTCTGGCATGCACTACCCGCTCAGGAATACGTTCTCTGGCAAAACGCTGCAATTTTTGGATCAGATGAACATCTTGCAGCAATACACTGCCATGCTCACCTGCTGTGATGGAGTTTTGGTTATCGCCAACTGGCGCACCGTTGTCTCGCGTAAGAGTTTGTGCCTGTACGGATACCGCCACAAAACCCATTGAAATAATTAAAAAGCTTTTTGACATATGCATGGTTGCTCTCCAATGCGACCTGCCATTCTGACCGACGTTGCGGAGAATGAAGAAATCAAAAGCTCTTTTCTGCCCAGCGAGAATATAAGGGTAAATAACCCTTTTCACTAAATGGGAAATAACGATGAATTTAATAGAGAAAATCGATTTAAACGAAAGTTTTAGATGACTTCTCATATTTTTACTTATCAACCGTCATTATTTTAAGTCAATATTTGTGATATTGGTTCACAGAATTATTTATTAGAGATGGTTAAATTAGCTCTCTATTCTCGGGCATTTTTTAAGCATACCGGCTGTTTTTTTAAACTGGTTATAACTCATGTCCAAATACGATATAAAAGCGTGAATGAATTTTTCAACCTCTCAGGTCATCTCCTTTGAACCAGCAAATGTGAACTCATTTTTGCTCAATAATTCTTTGTATATCTGTTTAAAGGAGCTTTCATGCACGACTCGAAAACGCACAACCTAACAACTCAATACGGCTATCTTATCGGTGTGTTGGGGGTATCACTGATCTTGATTTGGTTGGGGATTTACAAATTTACCCCCACCGAAGCCAAATTAATCGAGCCTTTGGTACTTAACCACCCCTTGATGGGCTGGACTTACCAATTTCTCTCCGTACAAGCGGTTTCTAACCTAATTGGTGCGACAGAAATAATAGTAGGGATTGGTTTATTGATTGGATTACGCTCTTCTAAAGTAGCTTATTACTTTGGCATTGCGAGCGTGGTTATTTTTATTAGCACTTTAAGTTTTCTGATCACAACGCCTGATACTTGGAAGATATCGGATGGGATTTTGGTTCCAAACTTCTTTTTATTGAAAGATATTCTCTTTTTAGCGGTAGCGATTCACGTTATTGAGAAAAATAAAGTGTAGTCATTAAGTCAATATTCATTGTCCAAGTGTTGATGTAAGCCTATCTATAAAAAAATAGAGCGTCGATTGACGCTCTATTTTTATTCACTCAACCGATTTCTGGCTGATCTGATTAATGTTTAACGGATCTCGGCTCGGTTTAGGGTAGTTTTGTGCTTTAACTCGACTCACCCCTGCCTCGGTCACCCCACCTTCATAGTAGGGTTTTGGATCATTGGGATAGATAAACGCTTTGCTACCCGGATTCCACGTTTGGAAAAACTCGGTGAGATCGGTTTGCGCGGCATAGGAAGCACAAAGCATCAGTTGATCACTTTTACCCAACCCTGAAGGTTGGCATAAGTTCTCTCCTTTCAGTGTCATTAGGCCATCGTCTGCATTACGGGTTAAACGGTGCATCAGTTTAAACAGGTTCCAACCTTTCACTCCATCTTCTTGGCTGTAGTAAGTCGGTAGTTCACCTGAATACCAGCGTTCAATTTGGAACTCCGTCTCGGCCCACTCTTTAAGTTGGGCAAACATCACCAAGCGCTCACCCGCACCGCCCGCACCCCATGCATGGCCGCGCTCCATACTCACGAATTCAGGAGCAATACGAATGTCTTGTTCAACACGAACCATCTTTCCTAAGTGACGATCTTGCATGTAAAGCGCCAATAAGTTGTTGACTACCTCAGTAGCACCATCAACGTTGAATGGCGCTTCGGCCGCGTTATGCCCTACTTCATGCCACAATAACCAACTATTTAGTGGATTGGTATTGAGGCTTCTGCTTGTGGCATTAAAACTGGCATTCATTACTGGATAGCCAGAGTGCGCAGCACCAATACTGATCGCCACATCGTTGACAAAGTGATGACGATTGTTCGGATTACTTTCACTGGTGGCTTTTCGGTTGCGCAGTCCATCGACTCCTTCGTCACGCGCATAGAAATCGTTGAGATCAAGAGCGAACCGATCCAAATCTTGGGCAAATTGAGCAATGCCGCCAGTATAGCCAGAAGCATTTAAGTTCTCTTTTGGCGCAGTAAACACAAAACTGTTGGAAACCACTTCACCGATTGGTGCTGGGGAATCTAGCCCATTTTCCCACTTACCCTCTTTATACAATGGGGCATCAATCGTTCCAGTGAAAGTCAGTGTCACTTGCTCACTGTTCCCTCCTTGAGCATAAATCAAACCGCCATAAGGCACAGTAAAATCATGACTCGCGGCGTTTCCACCACCAATCACGAAGGATTTGGTCATTCTTGGTGGACGCTTTAAGCCAAGCTCATGCTTCTCACGCCCAGTCAAATCATCAGCCAGTGCAATGGTGATTGTCACAGGAGAATCTTCTCCAGACACGGCCACACTGAACTCTTGCTGCGCTACAGCCCATTGACCCGTTGGCTGACGATTACCCGCAAACCATGCCGTGGTTTGGTTACGCATATCCAAGATTATTGTTCGGCCTTGAGAGCCCTTGGCTTCTCCTGGAAAAGCACGTACATCCACTTTGATGTCTAAATCCCAGAATGAGCGTCCCAACATCAAACGAGTCAGAGGTTTTTCCATATAGTTTAATGGGTAACTCGGGTTCATTTGGCCGGAATACTCACCTTCACCATACACCATACCCATTTGATTCAGTTCTAATTTCAAATCTGTTGGGCATTGGGTATTTCCGCCTGCCACATCATTGGTATAGCAGTTTAAGAACTCAGTGAAGCGCTGAAAGCCTAGTTCATCATCATGTCCTGCTTCATAACGATAATCGAGATCGTTCCACAGCCAAACCGTCATGTTTTGATAGATGCGGTTGAGATCGACACTGCTTAAGCGCTCACCCTGCTTACCTTTAGTGCGGAAATAGCGTTCATGTTGATACAAAGCTTCAATGTTAGTGCCTAGATTGGCGGCTTTGATCATCGCTTTGGCTTCTTCATCACCCAGTTTTAGCTCGGTATAAAATGGGACATGCATACCGCCTCCCGTCGGGATAGCATTACCAGGGCGGTATTCCAAACAGTTCACTTCGTAATGGTAGTGGCTATTACTGCATTCTTGATAAGCCAGTTTCCCATCTGAAGTGACGAAAGCATTGAGAATACGCTGCTTGGCAGCCGCTAAACTTGCTTCGTTGAGCACGGGCTTCCCGCTCTCGTTGTAGATGATCTGCCCTTGCTCGTTTTTTTGCCAATGATCCGCTTCATAGATGAAAGCAACTTGCTTAACCAACGAACCTTCACTGTTTTTCTCTAGCCAACTGGCTACCTCTAGGTTGGGTTTATCATCCGGCTTACCTTCAATAATAAACGTCCACTCAACCGTGCCATCTTCTTTAATCGTGTATGGCAACATCGGGGCTGCACCATTCCCCCCTTCTATCGCGGCATAACGTTCAAGTACCCATATACCATGTTGACGTTGATTACGTACGCGATCTGGGTAACCACCACTCGGACCATTACCATTCGCTATCACACTTGATCCCATGCCAAAAGCAATGCCAGCACTATCGAGTAAGCGCGTCATCTCCCCCGCATTAGCTTGGTCGATGATGGTTTCCATCATCAGTACATTGCCGCCACGATTAACGTAGTCGATCAGATTCGTGACATCGTCTTGGCTCATTTTCGGCTCGTCAGTATCGGCACTCAACGGCAGATCATAACTTCCCATCCCTCTCAATCCACGATATTCATAACCATTGAGGATCACAACAGGCAGAGTTTCTGGATCTAGTCCTTCAAAACTCGTCAGCGTCTCTGTGCGCGCAGCAAATCGTGTATCCAAAATAAATGGCGCTGAGCTACCCATCACTTGTCCATGACGCTTGAAATAGACGTAAGGAATATTCGTACCAACCGTCAGTTCGGCCGAATTTTTTCCAGTCAGATAACGCAACACATTACTGAAAAAATTTCCCATATCATTGCTGTCAGAGCTTGCGATACATTCGCCTTGATGGTTTACGCCACCATTCCAACTAAAGCCATTCGGGCAAACTAAAACGCTGTTGTAACGCGAGTTACCGATTACCATCACTTTTCCTCGGCCAAGATCACCGACGCTAATAAAAGGCAAGTTAAACGTTGCGGTCTCGGCAGAAACTTTCTCAGGTTGAACCAGCGAAGGCGCTTCTGTAATGAAAGCTAAACCTTGATCATCCCATGCCTTCGGTTTACCAAAATCAATCCAGTAGTTGTTATCGTTTCGTGCCATCAAAACAGGGAAAGCCGTATTGGCGATGTTGACTGCCGCTTGTCCACGTGCATGACCGGTACTACCGTAAAAATTGGTACTGTCATGGAATACATGGAAGCGTTCCACTTTTTTCCATCCTTGTTTCTGCACTTCCTCTGTCGCGCCCCAGAGTTTTTGGATGTCCGCCAGAATTCGGCTCGCTTCTGGATCCACGGCCGATTTCGTCGCAAACGTTGACCACATTTGTGATGCACGACTGGGGTTTAAAGCTTGATCAATTTCTGCGGCGATCCCTTGGGAAAATTGCTTGTGGAACTCTCCTGGCACCGTTTGCTTTTCACCACCTCCGACATCCAGCTCGACATCTTCATTACTGAGCGACAATGATATGGCTTCATTCACAACATTCGGGTATTGAGAAAAAACTTGGGTAACTTTATCCGAAAGTGAAACTATATCGCCGGAAATATTGGCATAACGCAACACTAAAGTTTCTGCATTCTTCCCTGCCCATTCAGAACCTAACTCATTTAATTTAAAGGTATTTTTATTGCCACGAATATGACCAAGCTCAAAGGTATCAATCGCAAAACTGATCGTATCTCCCCACGAAAATTCAAAGCTGCCGTCTCCCGTGGCTTGCCCATTTTTATTAATACCAGTCACACCTCGACTGTGGTTACTGAAATAAGCTATACCATTCACCGGACGACCCTGACTGTCCAATAATTGACCTTGACTTAAAATGATTTCTGTAGGCTTATAAACCAAATTCTCTTCAGCATTCGCTGAAACAAAACCGCTGTTTAAATCGTTTGATGCCCCCGGAGTGACCGCAGGTGGAATATCGGGAACATGGGTTGAAGGTTGTTTGTCCACTTGGTTATCGTTGCTGATTTTTTCGGTAATCAGTTCACGAAACTCTTCAGCAGGCATATCTAAATTATTTCGAAGGTAATTTTGAAAAGTGAGTGAATCACGGGATGATTCGAAATTAAAATCAATATTTTTCCCTTGCAGATTACCCATGTTTTTGATCAAAGTTTGTAGATTGGCTTGACGTAATACAGACTCTTTGTACTCATCGGCATTCGTCAGCGTAAGTAATTCCAATCCACTTGGTCGAGCTGCCATGCGTGAATTCGGAATGTTGAAAGGAGAGCTAAAGGTGGCTAACGTTTGACCATCCAATGTACACACTACATGGTCTTTCTGTTCAACTGAAAACTGGTTGGCAGGTTGATCATTACACTGCACCGATTCACCAAACATCAAGCTACCATCTAAAGAAAGACGAGAAATAATTATTGGGTCATCAACTCCGATATCGGGTAGTTCCCCCCCCGTAACTGAATCATCTTCACCAATATTAGGAATATCAGGCTTAATAGTATCGGATGGATTAGGAATCGAATCATGATTACAACCAGCAATTGCTAGAGCAACCATAATAGCGGTTAATTTTATTTTCATATTTATCATTCTTATGTATTTAAATTTACCAAAATTACAGTAAGAAATATTTAATCTTTAAGCCTATTGTGTCAATCGATACGGTATAGGACTTTTCCCACAATGGTAAAGTAGCAAGATAACACAGAATGGATTTATTTATTTCATACCGATTTATTATTGATAAGCGCAAATAATTAATAATTTAAAAACAATTTACATCGATGCACATTCTATAAATAAAAAATAGAATAAGAACATCCTCAATGACTTGGAATTGCAGGTAAGTATTAAATGAATCGCGATGTACAATTAAGCGAATTCATTACCCCATACACGCAATGCAGCGATTGAGTAAGGGGTGGTGATGTCCGGCATCGGAAACGATAGCAACCTGACTGACAAACGGCATATCTTGAATCTTCTTCACCACCACCGAATGGTCAAGATGCTCTGTGAGCGATAAAGGAACGATCGCAATGCCAAACCCAGCTTGCGCCATAGTAATTGCCGTTCTTAACTGTGGCGCAGCATACGATCGCGCGATATTGACACCGGCTGCGCTGAATGCGGCTTCAATATTGTCGTACAGGGCCGGGCCGACCTCTCGTGGAAACATCAATACATTTTCATGGTTAAGCTGGATGAGCTGAATCTTTTCCACTTCCGCTAACGTATGCACGGCGGGGATGACCGCCACAAATGGGTCATCAAATAATATCTTTCGCCGTAGCGCTTCACTGGCATAACAAGGCAAACGCATAAATGCGATATCCAACTGTTTTTCTTGGATCATTCTAGCCAACTCTGGCATCGGATGTTCTACGGCGATCAATTGTAGATCTGGAATCGTTTCATGCAGTTGGCGCACTTTTTCTAATACCACAGAACTGCTGGCGGTTGAGGCAGCAAAGCCTAAACGCAGTTCAAGATGCTCTCCCCTTGCCCTTTGTCTAACTCGATCTTTGGCTCGTTCAACTTGTTGGAGAATGCTGGTCGCATCCTGATAAAAAAGCTCACCGGCGGGCGTCAACTCAACGCCTCGTGATAATCGTTTGAAAAGATTGACGCCAAGCTCTTCTTCTAACTTTTTGATTTGCTGACTTAAAGGTGGCTGGGCTATGCCAAGTTGCTCCGCCGCACGCGTGAAATGTTTTGCCTCTGCGACGGCCGCAAAGTACTTCATGTAACGAAATTCCATTAACCACCCATATATTTTCTATATCAAAATAAATCTTATTTATATTGGATTTTGCGCCACTAAGAAGTCAACCTAAATATACACACAGATTCATATTAGAGTTGACTTATGAACCCTTTACTCTCTGCCCACTGTTCATGCTCACAAGAGATTGCTCAGCAATTTGCCCACTATCAACACATCAGTGGTGAAGGCGAGATTTATCAAACCTCATTGATGAGCGCCTTAATCGCTGGGGTTTATGAAGGTGCAACCACCATAGCGCAACTTTTAGAACATGGGGACTTTGGTCTCGGTACGTTTAATGAACTGGATGGCGAATTGATCGCATTTGATCGGCAAGTCTTTCAACTGCGCGCTGATGGTTCTGCCCAACCCGCACATCCTGAGCAGCAAACGCCTTTCGCCGTTTTTACTTTTTTTAAAGCGGATATTGAGCTGCCCATTACCGAGCGCATGACCCGTGAACAAGTGCATCAGTTGATTGACCGATTAGTCCCAAGCGACAACCTATTTTGTGCGATTCGCATTGATGGCACCTTTCCAAGTGTGCAGACCCGTACTGTACCTAAACAGCAACGGCCCTATCGACCTATGTTAGAGGTGGTTAAACAGCAGCCCGTTTTTCGTTTTCAACAGCAACATGGCGTGATTGCGGGATTTCGCAGCCCGCAATACACCACAGGCATCAACGTGCCCGGCTACCACGAACATTTTATTACTCAGCAACGTACGGGTGGCGGGCACATTCAAGATTACATCATCCGTTCTGGATTCTTACAAATTGGGCGAGTTTCGCGTTTGGTGGTCGACACTCCGGTGTCTCGTGACTTTCTTGAGGCGAACCTCACCCCTAA
>NZ_WPDC01000101.1:0-10829 GCF_035615595.1 Vibrio sp. R-1
CTTGATCCCAACCGCCTTCCACTTGATGCGCCGCTACCGCACCACCCCACAAAAAATCGTTAGGAAAAATAGACTTAGCCATAGATGACCTCTCTCACAAAATTGGCAATTCATTTTTAGCCAGTTCAAACTGCTGACACTATAACTTAAACTTTTTTACAATGTAACCGGTTTCTGAAACCGGTTACAAAACAAAATGTCCGCAATATGACCATGGTCAATGTTACCTATCACAAGTATCGGCAATTCTAATTAGTCTTAGTGGGGATCCGTGTCTAGACTCTAAACGTCAACACAGTATCTCAACTCATTCGAATACAAGCTGATTTTCTGCTTTCGAGTGATGAAATTCATCAAAGAATCCCCAGACACTTGGGGTTGTCGCAAAATGGCCAACTGTGCACCTACACCAATATGAGTGCGGGTCTCATGAAAATGGCCAACACGCAGCAACTTTCAACTGAAAGGGAATAATGCGAAGCAAGGAGTAATCAATGGAGCACAATAAAGCGGGTTCAAGCGGTCAATGCCCTGTCATGCACGGTGGCTTGACTTCGGCGAGCATGTCCAACATGGACTGGTGGCCTAAAGCGCTAAACTTAGACATCCTTCATCAGCATGACAGCAAAACCAATCCACTTGGTGCTGATTTTAATTATCGCGAAGAGCTGAAAAAGCTTGATGTAGAAGCACTAAAACGCGATCTGAAAGCGTTAATGACCAATAGCCAAGAGTGGTGGCCGGCCGACTGGGGACATTACGGCGGTTTGATGATTCGTATGGCATGGCACTCTGCGGGCACCTACCGTATTGCCGATGGTCGTGGCGGCGGCGGTACCGGTAACCAACGTTTTGCCCCACTGAACTCATGGCCCGATAACGCCAACTTAGATAAAGCACGCCGTTTGCTGTGGCCTATCAAACAAAAGTACGGTAACAAAATTAGCTGGGCGGATCTGATGATCCTTGCGGGTAACATGGCTTATGAATCGATGGGTCTGAAGACCTTTGGTTTTGCCTTTGGCCGCGAAGACATCTGGCATCCAGAAAAAGACATCTACTGGGGTTCTGAAAAAGAATGGCTCGCCAAATCTGGCGGTGAAAATAGCCGTTACTCTGGTCAGCGCGATCTCGAAAACCCACTTGCGGCCGTCATGATGGGGCTTATCTACGTCAACCCAGAAGGTGTGGATGGAAACCCAGATCCACTCAAAACGGCGCAAGATATGCGTGTCACTTTTGCTCGCATGGCAATGAATGACGAAGAGACCGTTGCTCTGACGGCTGGCGGCCATACGGTGGGTAAAGCGCACGGTAATGGCAAAGCTTCTAACCTTGGCCCTGATCCTGAAGGCGCTGAACTGCACGAACAAGGCTTAGGTTGGAACAACCACACCAGCCGTGGGATTGGTCGAAACACCGTCACTAGTGGTATTGAAGGTGCATGGACCACTCACCCAACCCGTTGGGATAACGAATATTTCTACTTACTGCTCAGCTATGAATGGCAGCTCACTAAGAGCCCTGCGGGCGCATGGCAATGGGAGCCTATCAACATCAAAGAGGAAGATAAACCGGTTGATGTGGAAGACCCAAGTATTCGCTACAACCCAATGATGACCGATGCCGATATGGCTCTGAAAATCGATCCTGAATATCGCAAGATTTCAGAGCGCTTCTACAAAGATCCCGCTTACTTCTCAGAAGTGTTTGCGCGAGCTTGGTTTAAGCTCACTCACCGCGATATGGGACCAAAAGCGCGCTACTTTGGCCCAGATGTTCCGGCAGAAGATTTGATCTGGCAAGACCCTGTTCCAGCAGGTCGTAAAGACTATGATGTCAATGCGGTCAAAGCAAAAATCGCGGCAAGCGGTCTAAGCATCAGTGAAATGGTCAGCACCGCTTGGGATAGCGCTCGTACTTTCCGTGGTTCTGATAAACGTGGTGGTGCCAACGGGGCGCGTATTCGCCTCGCTCCACAAAAAGATTGGGAAGGCAATGAGCCTGCTCGTCTAACCAAAGTGCTGGCAGTGCTGGAGAAAATTGCTGCTGAATCAGGCATCAGCATCGCAGATACGATTGTTCTGGCAGGTAACGTTGGTATTGAACAAGCGGCTAAAGCGGCGGGCGTTAATGTGACAGTACCTTTCGCACCGGGACGTGGTGATGCCACTTTGGAACAAACCGATGTTGAGTCTTTTGAAGTGCTTGAGCCTCTCGCGGATGGCTTCCGTAACTGGCAGAAAAAGCATTATGTAGTCACACCGGAAGAAATGTTGCTCGACAAAGCGCAACTGCTGCGCCTCACCGCTCCAGAAATGACGGTGTTAATTGGTGGCATGCGTGTGCTTGGCACTAACTACGGTGGCAGCCAACACGGCGTGTTTACCGACCGCGTCGGTGCGTTGACCAACGATTTCTTCGTTAACCTAACCGATATGAGTTACACCTGGAAACCAACCGGTCGCAACTCTTACGAGATTGTTGAACGTAAGAGCGGCAAAGTGAAGTGGACAGCCACTCGTGTTGATCTGGTGTTTGGTTCTAACTCCATCCTACGTGCTTATGCGGAAGTGTACGCACAGGACGACAACAAAGAAAAATTCGTCAAAGACTTTGTTGCCGCATGGACCAAAGTAATGAATGCGGATCGATTTGATCTGGTGTAATCCATCTCACCATCCCTTTCAAGGCTGCCATTTGGCAGCCTTTTTTGTACACATCTATCCCCTTCCGACTCATACAATGTCACGTTGCAGCAGACAATAAGTACTCCTTTCTTGAGCGTTATCTGTCTCTATACCCAAACAACTTGGAGTTGCAGATAGGCGATTATTTATTTCATTCCAACCTTTTGTTCATATCACTTAAATGTTCTAGAAACTTACTTTAAATCTTTCGCATACCAATAAAATTCTTTACAAAACCAATTAATAATTTAGCTCAATCTTATTTATCTCATTCTAAAGCATTGTGACTCTCTTCCATAAATAAGTTGACATTTAGAGACAATATTATCAGCGAGAATTAGTGGAAGTTTAATAGCGATCAAATTACATCTCATACACTTATTTTTCTAATTGACTTTAAATATTCAGAAAACTAATTTGAAAGACAAGAAAGTTAACAAAACAAATGAATCAGCATTGTAAGAATAACAAAAATCTCATTAACAATAGAGCTTGAACTCTAAATTAAATTTATAGAAATCACATTAACAAACTAAAGAAAAAACACAAAAACACATAGCCTCAGTTTTAATTTAAATAATTATTGAGTTTTATTTATTAAAGGCCCAAATAATGGAAGAGTTTAAACTATATCCATCCATCGATATTGTTGGTGGAAAAGCTTTAACATCACGATCAGCTATAGATATAACTTTAGGAATAACTGAAGAAAAAACATATCTTGGTGAAGTATTCGAGGTGGCTGAACTGCACTTCCAATCTGGAGCTAAGTGGATACATATTGTCGATCTTGATGCAGCATCCGGCGTCGGGAGCAATCAAAGATTAATAATGGACTTAGTTAAGCACTTTAGTGAAAAAGTACAGACTCAGGTCTGTGGTGGAATACGAAGTAATGAAATTTTAGAACAATACATCCTTGCTGGATGCTCTCGCGTCAACATCAGCTCTATGATATTCGACAAGCCCAAACTTTGTGGAAAATTATTAAAAAAGTATGGTGAAAAAATTGCTATTGCTCTCGATGTCAAATTGGTAAACCAAGAATACAAGTTAGCCACTCGGGGTTGGAATAATCTTCAAGGCAATTTATGGACAACTCTAGACTGGTTAGATAATTCTGGATGCCAACGCTACGTTTTGACAGACGTAGACCGTGGAGGCTCACTAAATCACCCAAATTTTTCTCTGTTAGAGCAAGTCCTAACAAAAACATCAACTCCTATCATCTCTGGTGGTGGCCTTTGCTCTCTAGATGATATTGATCGTTTATATCAGATTGGCATTGAGGGAGCAGTCTTAGGACAGCTTATTCATACTCAACAACATCAACTCAAGAGGTTTCTTCAGTATGTACAACAAAACTATAAAGATGAGCCAACTTCGAATGAAGTTATCTGATGTTGGGTTATTGGGTGAAGTTTATATCCCCCCCCATCACTTACCACCTTGTGATTTAGCTTGCATTGAAGATCTTCATTTACCCACTCAAAATAAGAATTACCTCTCAAGAGGAAAAAAATACTATGAAGAATCAACATGCTTTCAATTGATTCTTGATATTTTTGATTATCATAACCGATTAAGAACCACCACCAATCCTTATGTCAGTTACATTCTGATGGATCATATATTGAACGGATTACTTCGTCTTTTAGATAGCTTAATTGCACATGATCAGTCAGAGTTTGTTAATTACTATATCCAAAAATCTAAAGAGATGGCGCAAGGTATTGTCGATTTCTTTATGGGAAAAACTCACTTTACTGTGAGCAGTTATATAATCAGTTTTCCCCATCATATAGCAAAGTTAAAACCACGAGTTTATCTTGAGGGTGATAATCATCTATTAACTCTCATCTCTGTCATGCAGATGCCCCGTTCTGATGTATGCGTGGGAATATTACTTGGTGGTGCAGCCAGTGCTGCTATTTATTCCGCCTATCATGAGTCACAACTCAATTATCTAAAAATTTCTCGTTATGATGACACAAAAAAATGTAATGAATTTCTTTGGGGAAATCCAATAGATCTGCGTCCATCCGTATTGATTCTGGATGATAATTGTGGCACGGGGAAAACCCTACATTTAGCCAAATCTATCCTAAAAAATCACTATCAAATTGATGCAAAAATTGCCGCCATTGAACTTCATTGGGAAAAATTATTGCGCGTCAAAGGTTATTACCACCAAGACTCTGTATTTGATCTCTCATCTTTAGATTATTTAACACCATGGAATGTTCGTCATCATCATTTACTCAAGCAATTAGTACAGCAACCATCAACTACTCAAAACCATACCACCAATATTATGGAATGGTTAGTGTACTCAAAAAGTGTACTTAACCTTTTATCTAACTTGGGAACCCAGACTCAAGCATTTGATTCTTTAAGAAATTATTGTTTAAAACTTGAATGTTATAGCGCTTAAATACGATCATTTTTCGCCCGGCAAGGAGGCAATATGCAAGCACATATTATTTGGGATTGGAATGGAACTTTGCTCGATGATTTTCATATCTCACTCAAAGCGACCAACACTGCGTTGATGGGAATTGATGTACTTCCATTGAGTTCGGAAGAGTACCGTTCTCTTTACTGTGTACCTGTACAAGATTTCTATCATCAAGTTTTAGGGCGTAAACCTACTCTGCTTGAATGGTCAAAAATTGGCAAAAAGTTTAGTCAAATTTATAAACAGGAGGTACTTGATGCACCTTTAGCTCAAGATGCAGCCCGTCTACTGAATGAACGCCAAAGCCATTCCGTCTGTTCTCTGATGGAACACAATCTGTTAATTAAAATGCTTTCTGCTTTTGGAATCAAAGGGCATTTTTCAGAAGTTAATGGACGAACAGAGCCGCTGAATCAAGAAGGCAAATCTGCCTATCTTAAAAAGCACTTGAGCCAGCTTATTACTCGCCAAGGAATCAATAAAAATGAGATTGTCCTCATCGGTGATACCCAAGACGATGCCGATGCGGCGCATGCGCTCGGTCTCTCCTCCATTCTTTATTCTGGTGGTGCGTTTAGCCATCAGCGCTTAGCGGCCACAGGAAACCCTGTTGTCAATACCCTAGCAGAAGCCGTTGTTCTTGCCGATCAGCTCGTACAGGAGAGAGCCAAATGATAAAAGCGATTGTAGGCCTACAAATGGGCGACGAAGGTAAAGGTAAGTTTGTCGACTTACTGGCTCAGCAATACCGACATATTGTTCGATTTAATGGTGGAGCGAACGCTGGCCATTCTGTTGTCTTTAATGAGCAACGCATGGCTTTTTCTCAAATTCCAGCAACTATTAGGAATGGGAAATGCCTTTATATCTCGCAAGGCGCCTTGATCAGCTTAGAGAGGCTACTCCAAGAAATAGAGTTCATCAAAGCTCATTGTCCTGACACTCAACTATTCATCGATCCCCGCTGCCATATTGTTTTACCAATTCACGCCGCACTTAACCAAGCTTCTGAGCAATACAAAGGGGTTCATAAAATCGGCTCCGTTGGTGTGGGAGTTGGGGCGTGCTATGAAGACAAATCCAATCGTTTAGGTATTCGATTGCAAGATACGCTCAATGAGTCTGTATTACGTCATAAGCTCACTCTGCTTTGGGAAATTCGAGAAAAGCAAATTGAATCCGTCTTTGAAGGGCGGCTTCACCTCAATTTTGAACAACAAGTGCAATACATACTCAGGCTCGGTAAACAACTAAAACCCTATTTTTGCTTCACTAATCAAGTGATATCACGCTTACTTCAACGTGGCGAAAGCATGTTATTGGAATCCTCTCAGGCCACTTTTCTTGATAACAGTTTCGGAACTTACCCTTACACAGTGGCCTACTCCACCTTAATTCAGAGCTGCTTTGCTTCAATAGGCATTCCAGCTCAAACGTTACAAGTATTAGGAGTGATGAAGGCGTACATGATCCGAGTTGGCAATGGTCCATTTCCTACCGAACTTGATGGTGACATTGCACAGTACATTCGAGTGAAGGGCAATGAGTTTGGTACGGTATCGCAAAGACCAAGGCGCTGTGGCTGGTTAGATCTTGCTTTGGTTGAACAAGCGATTCATCTCAATGGCGTCAAAGAAGTGGCGATCACGAATCTTGATGTTCTCGGTGGCATGGATGAAGTTTGGGTATGTAATGGATATTTATTACACGGAAAAAAAGTTTGCACTGATGAAGCTCTTCTTCATTTTGATCAAGTCGAGCCTATTTACACAAAATTCCAAGGTTGGCCAAGACTCCCTAATGGCATTCTAAATTTATCCGATTTACCCAAAGAACTACTTCATTATCTTGCTTATATTCAATCCTATATCAGTGCACCGATTCGATATATTTCCTATGGCGCAGAACGCGAATACACAATTCATATCGAACCTAACGGATTCAGCCAAATTATCCTTGCAGATTCTGAGGAATACGCATGATCAATTATGTTACTGGGTTTATGTTCTCTCAAGACCTATTAAACGTCGGATTAATCAAAAAATTAAAACCCAAATGGCAGAGTGGATTATATAACGGTATCGGAGGAAAGATTGAACATGATGAATCACCCTATGAAGCCATCGCGAGGGAGTTTCAAGAAGAGACTGGCGTCGAGACAAAGCCAGATGAATGGAAGTTGTATGTGACCTTAACTAGGCCAGATATTTATCGAGTTTATTTCCTTTGCATGATTAGTGACAAAGTCCATAACATTCGAACAACGGAAGAAGAAATTGTGAAATTATTACCTTGCGATGCATTACCTAAAAATGTCATTCATAATTTACGGTGGTTAATTCCCCTTGCCCTTGATAAATCATTAGCGATGACGACACCCATTTGCATTGAAGAAATTAAAAACCCATAAATATCAATCCAAAAACCATCACACTCAACCTATAAAGTTAATTCTTTATTTAAAATTACTGTAGCGCAGTAAAATATCAAAAAAGAGCTTAAATAATATGAAAAAACACATACCATTTATTATTAATGGAAGAGTGACTGATTGTTCAAAAAAATCAGAATCAGAACAAAAAAGCATTTTTTTTCGCGAAAACAGTCTCAACCTAGATGTTTTAACCGATCACATCTCCGATGAAATAACAAGTTATAAAAACAGTCTGGACTTAACAATCAACAATATTGTTAATTTCCTTTATACCGTAGGTCAACGTTGGAAAAATGAAGAATACACCAGAAGACGTAGATCGTTTAGCCGCCGCAGTACAATGAAAAAAACGGCCTATACTATACCCAGACAAACTGAGGTCGTGTTACCACGCACCTCTCTGTAAGGCCCATACTTCATGGATATGGGCACCAGTGCTGTAAGCTGCAATTTATTCAGCACTATAAAATCTTTGCATTGAAAAATGGCTAAACCGTCTGAAATGGAGATCCTAATGATGCGCTATTTTCATCACACCTTACTGAGCTGCTTGGCGCTTCTCTTTACGCCGATAGCGTTAGCACAAACGTTAACCGCTGACTTTAGACATCGGCCACCAGAAATGGTGTTAGATGAAGCAACAAACTCAATGACTGGACCACTCAAAGATATCGTTGAACAAGCGACACAGAAGCTGGGCTACTCTATTGAGTGGCGCAGCCGCCCTTTTGCACGCAGCTTAGCCGATCTGGAGACCAATCAAGTCGATATTGTTCCTCGCGTGATTAAAACCTCAGAGCGAGAAGCCTTCGTCCGCTTTGTTGGCCCAATCAGCGAACAGACGAAAAACATTCTCTTCATTACTCATGGAGAAGGAATGCCAATCAAGGAGTACCAAGATTTAACTAAACTGAATGTTGGCGTAAAGCGAGGTACGGCTTATTTTGAGCAATTTGACAATGACAATAATATCCGTAAAACCGTCGTTGCCGATGATTACAACTTAGCTCGAATGCTAGAAGCAAAGCGCATTGATGCAATCATTGTTCTTGATGAAGCGGCGATTGAACAAGAGCTGAAAAACATCAGTTTTACCAATTACAAAAAGGCCGATTACTTCTTCCCCAATGTGATAGGTAACTACTACGGTATGCCTAAAAATCATCCGCTGGCGGACAAACTTGCCGAAGTACTGCAACAAATGGTGCAAAACGGTGAGGTTAACGCCATTTACCAAAAATACGGATTAACTCCTAATTAACTCACATCAAAGGCTTTGAGGTTACAGCAGATAATGATCCCTAAGCTCCTTTAGGGATCATTACCTCATTCATAGAGTCTATCTATGCTCATGGGGATAAACTGACTTACCGCCTATCTGCAACATAAAGTCGTTTGGGTACACAAAGTCTCTGTTTAAGGTTGTGTTTAGCTCATTCGGCATGTTAAAAAACAACGTTTTTTTGAACTTTCCTTATCATCCTTAGTCTGAATCCCGTCTCTAATTGATTGATGAAATAAATGAGTTTTTTATGGCAAAACGTTGGACACTTCTTGCAACCTTAGTAGGTGTTGGCTTGGCAGGCGGTTATTACACTCTCGCTTATACCCCTGAGTCTTCATCCCCATTACCGACCCTCAACGTCAGCCGGGGAACAATAGAGAAACAGGCGGTCGCGGTTGGTCAAATCATGCCTTCACATTCGGTGGCAATTAAATCGCAAATCAACGGTATTGTCGGTGAAATTTATGTGCGTGAAGGGCAACATGTTGAGCAAGGACAACCCTTGATTAAGGTTCGTCCGAATCCAACACCACAGGCGTTGACCGATGCCTCCACAGAGCTGATGCAAAGTGAAGCGAATCTTGAATCAGACTTACAACGCTTAGCCAACCTTGAGCGCTTAGTGAAACAGCAAATCATTCCTGCCAATTATGATGATTACGTCCGCGCGAAAGCCGACGTCAAAGCTAAGCAAGCCGAAGTGCAGCAAAAACGCCAAAACCTAGAGTTGATCCGCAGCGGTGAAGCTTCGATTGGGCAAGCCAAGCTCTCCTCTACTCTATATGCCCCGATCAGTGGCACGATTTTAAATATCAAAGTCGAGGTCGGAGAGCCGATCATCTCTACCGAGTCGAGCCAAGCGGCAACAGAAATGATCCAGTTAGCGGACATGAAAAATATCGTGTTTAAAGGCAGTGTCAGTGAACATGATGCTGCGCAGCTGAATGCCGGCATGTCCGCCAGTATTACCGTTGCCCCCTACCCTGAGCAGGTGATCAATGGTCAGTTGACCAAAGTCGCGATTCAATCGGAGCGCTTAAATAATCCGGAAAACAAAGATGGCAAAAGTTTTGATAACGGATTTCAAGTCGAAATCGGACAATTAGACATCCCTGAAAACATGACATTACGTTCTGGATTCTCTGCCAGCGCAAAAATCACCTTACAACGTGCCGCGGATGTCCTTACCCTTCCGGAGCGCGCATTACAGTTTGAGGGCGAAACGCCCATGGTGCTGATTGCGGATGGCTCTGCACAAGGTTATACCGCTCATCCGGTCAAGCTTGGGCTTTCTGACGGCGTACAGGTTGAGATCTTAGAAGGCGTAGCCGAAAAAGACAGCATAGTGGATAACAGCATGCTGGGAGGCCAGCATGAATAAGGGCTTTCTCACCGCATGTGTACTGACTAGCCTGATGGCATCTTCTTCTGCTTTTGCGCTCTCCATCGAGCAAGCGTGGCAGCAAGCCAAGCAACAATCACCCGATGCACACATTGCCGAACTCTCGGTGCAGCTCAGCGTGCAAGATAAGTATCTCGCCAAAAGCGATCTCCTTCCTTCACTCTCAGGCAGTGCCGGAATGAACTGGTCAGAAAGCCAAAATGGCTCGAGCAGTTATGGCGCCACCATTGAGCAAACCTTGTGGGATAGCCGAAAATGGAGCGCGTTGGATAAAGCCGATGCGGACTGGGTGTTAGCTCAACTTGAACGTAACCAAGCTTATAACCAGCTCGCTCATCAGTTACTCAGCGCTTATTTTGCCTTAGCGGAAGCGCAAAGTAATTTGACTCTTGCCCAGCAAAAACAAGCGGATGGCGCACAATTATTAGCCATCGCTGAACAGCGTTATCTGGCGGGTAAAATAAAATCTGTGGAGTTGGAAGAGCTACGCGTCAACCAACTTGATGAAGAGTCAACCATTCTCAATGCGCAGGCGGAACTCGAAACCAAACGCAGCCAAC
>NZ_WPDC01000102.1:0-10480 GCF_035615595.1 Vibrio sp. R-1
GAATTAGAGGCCGAACATAAAGCGGGCAAGCTTGCCAATGCGCCAGTGGCTAACAACCATTTTCTAGTGCATTGGGTGACGAAAGCGCTAAAAGCACAACGGTTTCACCGCTGCGTGGGTGATGATTTAACTCAGTGGCAGAAAGCGGGGCGCTCAAAAGGAACAGAATCACAGCTGTTACCGACCTTTCAACGCATCTCCGCCTATTACGCGCATTTTTTTGCACAGCAAGAACACACACCGATCACCGATAAACAAATCGAAGCGTTTTTGGATGAGATGGAGCAAGCAGGTTGGGAAGTTTCCACCTCTGAGCCGTTAGTCAATGCAGGAAAAGTGCAGATTTTTACTGACGGCCAGAATTCATTGGCTCTTTGCTCTGTGCAGTGTGAAGCTTGTTTTGATGGTGAACGGTTAGTGAAACCAATGAACTGGTTTGTGCGCGGTCACCATGCTGGTTTTATTGAGAAAGCCTTTGCGGCGGGATTTATGGTACACAAGCAAACCGATTACAAATCGAATGTGAAATACCATGGTGAGTACCTGATTTTCCCCGCCAACCAAGGTACTCAGTTGGCGGAAATTCCGATTTCTTTTCGTGCTAACTAACTTTTTGTGCTAACTAATAGCTCAGTTAGATCAGTTTGAAAAACGGCGCTCAAAAGCCTGACTGAAAAAAACCTCATCCCGTCGCTTAATCTCGGCGGGATTTTTTTATGATGGCTTTTACCATGCCACGAAAGATAAACAGATGCGCTGGCATCATGGCATACCAGTACATCAAGCCGAGAAAACCTTGTGGGTGCCACCACGCCGTTACATTCAGGCGTCGCTTATCGCCCAAATCATCAATGGTAAATTCCAAACGTCCTAGCCCCGGGCCTTTCATACCAAACAGTAAGGACAAAAACTGCTGCGGTTGGCAGCGGATCACCTTCCAAGAGTCGATATAATCTCCCACTGCGAGCTCAGCACCAGCGGGATAGCGACGAATCGGCTTACCACCACCAAACAGCACATCCAACCATTCACGAGTACGCCACAGAATATTGGCAAAAAAATACCCTTGATCGCGGCGGCCTATAGTGCGGATGACTTTCCACAGCGCGTGGCTGCTTAACTCGGTTTCGATGCTGGCCCCCGCTTGCTTGGGGTAATAACCAAAACCCGGTTGCCAACGGACAATAGCGTGAGGGTCAAATCCCCATACTTGGCTACGCACGAAGGTTCCTTCACTGCTGATCGCCGCTTTGACCGACTCTCGATAGGCGATCAATGGCTGTGGATAGCGTGCTTCAATCGCTTGGGTGTCGGCAATAAAATCATGTGTTAACCCTTCCAGCAGCGAGCGTCCAATCGAGCTTGGCACCGAAGTCACCATACCGAGCCAGCGTGCAGCCATACTTGGAGTGAGAAAGCGCGTCGACCATAAGCGATAGGGTTTCCCGGTCAATTCGCACAGAATCTGAAACTGTTCGCGATAGCTGAGGACATCAGGCCCGCCAAGCTCAAACGTCTGATGCATCTTTGGCTGCTCTTCGGCAAATTTCAGTAAATAGGTGTTGAGATTAGCCAGAGCAATCGGATTGGCTTGGGAGTCAACCCATTTAGGCGTAATGAGTACTGGCAAGTTGTAGACAAAATCGCGCATGATTTCGAATGCAGCCGAGCCAGGGCCGATGATAACCCCCGCTCTCAGCTCCGTGATCGGGATCCGTGACTGGCGCAGTATCTGCCCAGTAGCGTAACGCGCTTGTAAATGAGGGGAGCGGCCAGACTCCGGTTGGAGCGAGCTTAAATAGATCACATGTCTTACTTGGCTATGCGCAAGATCGAGCGCGTCTTTTACATTTTGTGCCAATGAAAGCTCGTAATCGACAAAATCCCCTCCATGCGCCATGCCATGAACTAAGAAAAAGACCAAATCATAATTGGGGATGGTGGCGAGCGTTTTCTGACGATCCGCTAAATCCAGCGTGAGCCGAGTTAAGTTGGGATGAGTGGGCAAGCGCGCATGCAATGTCTCGATATGACGAGAGGCAGCCGTGGTATGGTATCCCGCATTCAGTAGTAGTGGCAGCAACTGCGCCCCTACATAACCTGATGCACCTAACACTAATACCTTTTTCATCCGACGGTCCTTTTTAATCGTTTGTTGTGCTTATGCGTGCGTGAGTATAATAGCGGCTGTTTTTTCTGCCTACTATGTCCTTAACCTTAACAGGTAATAGGGAGTCCTCACACTTTGGAGTGATACTGTGTCTGTTGTCTCTCAAGTTTTATCCCACATGAGAGGGGATTTCTTCCGCCGCTTGATCGCGATTGCTCTGCCGATCACGCTACAAAATATCATGTTCTCCAGCCGCGGTTTGGTCGATGTACTAATGCTCGGGCAACTGGGAGAGGCCGAAATTGCCGCCGTGGGTGTCGCGGCACGAGCGACCTTTGTGACTACGATCATGCTGGTGGGCGTGACCACAGGCGGCGCACTGCTCACGGCGCAATATTGGGGTGCGGGCGATCGCAAAGGTGTGCGTGAAAGTACGGCACTGACTTGGTTAGTCTCTAACTTCTTTGCCTTTTTCACGGTATTGCTGTTCCTGTTTTTCCCACAGCAAATCATGTCGTTAACGACCGATTCGGAGCAAGTTAATGCGTTGGGTAGTCAATATCTGATCATCACCTCGTTCACTATGTTTGCGGTGGCTTGTGTCAGCAGTATGGCAGTCGGACTTCGCGCGATGCACAAGCCCGGGGTAAGCACGTTTTTCAGCGGTATCGGCATTGTGTCTAACGTGGTACTGAACTGGATCTTAATTTTCGGTAAATTTGGATTCCCAGCGATGGGTATTCAAGGGGCGGCGATTGCCACCGTGTTGAGTGGCGCGATTGAAATTGCTTGTTTGTACAGTTACTTGTATGGCAAAAAACATTTGATGGCCTTTGGCTGGCAAGACATCAAAGCGGTGATTGATTGGCCGAAAATTAGCCGTTTTCTACGTTTGTCATTACCCACCACCTTTAACTTTCTGATCTGGGCTGCCGGTTTATTTACCTACCACGCGATCATGGGGCAGACGGGGGTTCAGGGGCTTGCTGCGCTATCCGTCATGACACCGGTTGAATCGATTTCCCTGAGTTTACTGATTGGCATGTCTACTGCAGCGGCAGTCTTGGTGGGCAATCAACTTGGCGCGAAAAACTATGAAGCGGTGTACTACCAAGCGATAGGTGTAACCGCATGCAGTGTGCTGGTCGGTATTGTTGTCGCGATTGGTCTGTATCTGGTGCAAATTCCGGTGCTTGGTGCATTTACGGCGTTAACACCTGAAACGCGCGAGTTATCAGAAAAATTTATGCTGATCTTGTGCTTAGGCATCGTGCTGCGTTCATTCCCGATGACCGCGATCGTTGGCGTGTTGCGCGCGGGCGGCGATGTAAAATTCTGTCTCGGCCAAGACATCGTCGCGCAGTGGTGTATTGGTATCCCGTTAGCCGCCTTTGCTGCGCTAGTGTTAAAGGTCGAGCCGGAGTGGATTTACCTGCTGTTTTTGACTGAAGAAGCGGTGAAGTGGTTTGGCTCACTACACCGTATGAAAAGCAAGAAGTGGATGAAGAATTTGATTGAAAATTAGACACTCATCGTTCGATCGGTGCAAATTAATGCATATAGTGTGATCTGCTAGCCAAAATACTTTCTCCGCTTAGGGTTTTGGTGTAGATTCTGTGTCCGGTTTCATTTTCGGCAATGAGTGGTTCGATGTTACAGCTAATAGACCTATGCAAAGGCTATGTAGATGGTGATGAATTTCATCCCGTTTTGCAGGGAGCTGAGTTGACGTTGAACCAAGGTGATCAGTTGGCGCTCATGGGCGAGAGTGGCTCTGGTAAAAGTACTCTGCTGAACTTAATCGCTGGTCTGGATAGTGCTGACTCGGGGGAAATCTGGTTTCCCGGATTTCCCATGCATCACACTTCTGAGCACCATCGCACGGCATTTCGTCGTGACAATATTGGCCAAATCTTCCAGCAATATAACTTGCTACCCACACTCAATATTGCCGATAACATTCGTTTCTGTCGTCAACTGAAAGGTTTACCTGAAGATGCCGGTTTGTGGCGACAAATTCTGTCGGCTCTCGATCTTATGCCTTTGCTGGGTCGCTACCCAGAAGAGGTGTCTGGTGGTCAACAACAAAGAGCGGCGATTGCGCGCGCTTTGTATATGGAACCGAAAATTTTACTTGCTGATGAGCCGACCGGCAGCTTAGATGAACGCAATGCCGAAGCGGTAATGCGCTTGCTCACGACTCTGACTCGTCAGCTCAATTGTGCTTTGCTTTTGGTGACGCACAGTGAAAAAGTTGCGCAGCACATGGATGGCTGTATTCGTCTGCAAGGAGGACAGCTGCATGTTATGGCCCGTAGTTAAGGCGCTATTGGGTCATTATCGTCGCTATCCATTACAGATTTGTCTGGTCTGGCTTGGTCTGACTCTCGGTGTCTCTCTATTGGTGGGCGTTACAGCCATTAACCATCATGCCAGACAAAGTTATGAGCATGGTGAGAAGCTATTTTCTAATCCTTTACCCTATCGTATCCGCTCCAAGCATATTGCTAATAAAATTCCGCAAGGCTTATATATTCAGTTACGTCGTGACGGTTTTCAGCAGTGTGTACCTTTCGATGATTACCGTTTTAGTACTACCTCAGGTTTAGATCTGATTTTACAAGGGGTTGATCCCGTCGCGTTACTCTCTCTCGACAACGGCAAACCCTTAGCTCAACAAAGTG
The DNA here is from genome assembly GCF_035615595.1 of Vibrio sp. R-1. Lineage (NCBI taxonomy): Bacteria > Pseudomonadati > Pseudomonadota > Gammaproteobacteria > Vibrionales > Vibrionaceae > Vibrio > Vibrio sp. R-1. The sequence goes on from NZ_WPDC01000102.1 coordinate 4,795, forward strand.
GTTTGCAACTAATGAACCCACCATATCCGGTCATGGTGAGTCAAGAGTTAGCCAAACTGCAAGATTGGCAAGAAGGGGACTACATTGCGCTGACGGATGGTTCTCAGCTTGGCCCGATTGTGATTGATAGACATAACCAAGTCACGGGAATGCGAGTAGTGGCCGACTTATCTTTGGTTCGTATGCTCAAAAAAGGCTCTGGATTGACGGTGATCGCGTGTGCGGATATGCCACCGGCCAAGCTCGATAAACTGAAAAAAAGCTTACCCAATGGCTTAACGCTCACCCGCAGTACACGTTCAGAGTTGGAGTCTTTAACGCAAGCTTTCCATCTCAACTTAACCGCGATGGGCATGCTGGCCTTTTTAGTCGGTATCTTTATTTTCTATCAAGCGATGTCACTGTCCATGGTGCAGCGTCAGCCTTTGGTGGGCACGCTAAGGCAAATTGGTGTTAATGGTTGGCAACTGACCAAAGCATTGCTGATTGAACTTTTGCTATTGGTATTGGTGAGTTGGGGATGCGGTAACGTCTTGGGTTTACTGCTTGCCAATCAATTAATTCCATCTGTCGCGAGCAGTTTGGGTTATCTGTATAACGCCAATGTGGACTTAGCAATTGGTTGGGATTGGTCATGGAGCAGTTACAGTCTTTTGATGGCACTATTGGCGGCCTTTGCTTCTTGTACATGGCCTTTGGTGCGTTTGTTGCGTTCTCAACCCATTCGCTTATCGGCACGCCTGTCACTGGTTCGCTTTGCGGGGAAAGAGTTTAAGCTACAAGCGCTATTGGCCTGTGCTTTGTGTGTGGCGGCGGTCGCGATTTATCAAGCCCCGAAAAGTCAGCAATCAGGGTTTGCGATTATTGGCTTAATGCTGCTGAGCGTTGCGCTGTTTACTCCCTACATTATCTGGACGTTATTCACCAGCTTTTCTTACACGCTGCGCTGGGTCAAAGTGCGTTGGTTTTTTGCCGATGCCGCCGCGAGTATGAGTTATCGTGGTGTCGCCACGATGGCATTTATGGTCGCTTTAGCGGCCAATATTGGTGTTGAAACCATGGTCGGCAGTTTCCGAGACACCACAGATCGCTGGCTGAGCCAGCGCCTTGCGGCCGATATCTACCTCTATCCGAGTAACAGTGTCGCTTCTCGTATGAGCCAATGGCTTGGCCAGCAACCTGAAGTTGACGCGGTTTGGTGGCGTTGGGAAAAAGATTTCGCATCGCAACACGGGCCAGTACAAATCGTCAGTACGGGCGCTTCGGATGGTGAGCTAGACTCACTCACCGTCAAACTGGGCGTGCCTAATTATTGGTACCATTTGCATCATGCGCGGGGGGTAATGATCAGTGAATCAATGGCGTTGAAGCTCGGGATTCGTCCCGGTGACCTGATCGATTTACCGGAACCGATGGGCTCGGGGTGGGCGGTTTTTGGGGTCTATTACGATTACGGCAATCCTTATCATCAAGTGATGATGTCCCATCAAAACTGGATGAAAGCCTTTGCCGGAACTGGCAACGTGGCTTTGGCGGTTGTGCTCAAAGAAGGGCTCACCGGAGAAAGCGTCAAAAAACGTCTTGATACCATTTTCAGGCTGGATGCGGATCGTATCTTTGATAACACCAATATTCATAGCCATGCGATGCGGGTTTTTGATCGCACGTTTTCGATTGCGGGAACGCTGGGCAATATCACCTTATTTATCGCCGTCTGTGGCATTTTCTTCTCAACTCTAGCGGGAGAAACATCGCGTTTACGCCATATCTCTTTGTTGCGTTGCCTTGGTGTGTCAGGTAAAGAGCTGGTGCTGATCGGCGGTATGCAGTTATTTGTTTTCGGCGCTATCTCTTTATTGATTGCACTGCCTTTGGGATTAACTTTGGCCAAATTAGTGATTGATGTGGTGATCAAGCATTCGTTTGGATGGACTATGCAGTTGCAAATGGTGCCGGGAGAGTATGTGTACACCGTGGTGTGGTCTATGATGGCTTTAATTTTGGCGGGCGCTTTGCCGATTATTCGCTTGGCAAGAAAATCACCGATGAAATCACTGCGAGAGGCTTTGTAAATGCGCCGCTTTCGTTTGCGCTTGAAACCTTGGGTATGGCTCTGCCTCGGCGCTCTGTTTTTTGTGGTGGGCTTTATTGGCTATGAGCAGGATGAGTCTCACAGCATGTTACTGCACTCGGCTGATCCTGAACACTCGACGGTACAGGCAGTGTTTGAGCCCGTTTTACCCAATCATCCCGTTCGTTTACCGGCTGATTTTGCCTCTCGCCCTGAATTTGAACAAGAGTGGTGGAAGATATACGCGTTGCTGGAGGATGAACAAGGCAATCCGTTCAGTGTGCAATGGAACTTTTTGCGTTTGGCGCAGGATGAGCGTGATACGTTAGGATGGCAGACGCCTCAGCTTTATTTTTCTTCTATCGTGATTAATGGCAAGAAAGTGAGCCTACGCGATCAAAAAATAGCTCGTGGCGGCATTGGTCAAGCTGGAATGGGCGATCAGCCTTTTCGGATGTGGATTGATAACTGGACTTGGCGTTCATTGGGCATGTGGCCTTTACCCGGTAATTTGCACCTCAGCACCGATCACTTCGCCCTAAATCTGCAACTGCGTGCGCTTGGTCCTTATGTGTTATCGGGGGATCGCGGTTATCAGGTCAAACAAGAACTGCTTTCTCTTGCGAGTTACCAGTTTCAACTGCCCTATATCGCAGTTCATGGCGATTTGGTGGTAAGTCCTGAGCTACCCGCATTGAAAGTACGCGGACGCGCTTGGTTGAGTAAAGAGTGGGGCAGTGAGTTAGTCGCTAACGATCTGGCGGGCACGGATAGTTTCGTCATCCCACTCAATGATAAGCAGTGGTTGACGGTGAATCGCTTTCGCCACCGTGGAGTGCCAGATTCAGTGTACGGCATGCTGCATAACCTCAACGGTAAGAGTGTCGCGTTGTTGAATCGGGATATTCAACTCGAAGCGCTTTCTTCCTCTTCATTGAGTAATGGAAAGCGAGTCCCTCTACGTTGGCGGTTAGCGATTCCTAAGTATCAAGTGAATGTATCTATTGAGCCATTGGATCGTGACGCTTGGCAGACATTCTTAATTCCGTATTGGGAAGGGCGTATTAAAGTGCTTGGAAGCCACAATCAGACGGGTTTTATGCAGTTATCAGGCTATTAATTTCCTGTGATGATTATTTAGGGTTTGACAAAAAGGCGCGTTAAGCGCTTTTTTGGTTATGAGAACAAGATAAAACAATCAGTTACTATTTTTGATCTTGGTATGAAACTGAGACTGTCTATACTCAATTAAGGTGAAATTCGCAGTGAAATACTCATGGATTCGAAAAAACCGAAGTAAATCCTCATTACAATCGATTTTTCCATTACACTAAGCCTAGCTACACTCTGGAACATTCTTTTGTTAATCAATTATTAACATAATTTAAGGACAAACCTATGTCTGACATGATTAGAGATTTCTTCAAGATGGAATCTGCGGGGGGCATTCTGCTGGTGATTGCGGCGGCCATTGCTATGGTCATTGCCAATTCAGCAATGGGTGAAGGGTACCAAGCATTTTTACATACCTATGTCTTTGGTATGTCGGTTTCACACTGGATTAATGATGGCCTAATGGCGGTGTTTTTCTTATTGATCGGTTTAGAGGTCAAACGTGAACTGCTGGAAGGGGCGCTAAAATCCCGTGAAACGGCGATTTTCCCTGCGATAGCGGCGGTAGGCGGTATGCTGGCTCCTGCATTAATCTATGTAGCCTTCAATTTTAACGATCCGGCTGCCATTCAAGGTTGGGCGATTCCTGCGGCCACCGATATTGCGTTTGCGCTCGGGATCATGGCGCTACTGGGTAAGCGTGTGCCTGTGAGTTTGAAAGTGTTTCTGCTGGCGCTAGCGATCATTGATGACCTTGGCGTAGTAGTGATCATCGCTCTGTTTTACAGCAGTGATTTATCAACCATTGCACTCACCATCGGCTTTATCATGACGGGTGTGCTGTTTATGCTTAATGCCAAGCACGTCACTAAATTGAGTATTTATTTGGTGGCAGGCCTCATCCTATGGATCGCCGTATTAAAGTCGGGTGTTCATGCTACATTGGCTGGAGTAGTGATCGGTTTTGCTATTCCGCTGAAAGGCAATAAGGGTGAGCATTCACCGTTGAAACACCTTGAGCATGCACTGCATCCTTATGTTGCCTTTGCGATTTTACCTGTGTTTGCTTTTGCCAATGCTGGTATCTCATTGCAAGGCGTGTCATTAGCAGGGCTTACTTCTATGCTGCCACTGGGTGTAGCACTGGGTCTATTCCTTGGTAAACCACTCGGCATCTTTAGCTTCAGTTGGGCTGCGGTTAAACTCGGGGTAGCAAAACTGCCAGAAGGGATCAACTTCAAGCATATTTTTGCAGTATCGGTACTGTGTGGCATCGGTTTTACTATGTCGATCTTCATTTCATCACTGGCCTTTGGTCAAGCGAATGAAGCTTATGATACTTATGCGCGCTTAGGTATTTTAATGGGGTCAACCACCGCGGCATTACTTGGTTATTCTTTACTGCGACTCTCTCTGCCGCTCAAAAAAGCGTAATCATTTCATCAGGCTTTAAACAATTCTAGCCTCCGCAATGCGGGGGCTTTTTTGTCGTTTCACACTATGACAGTGTGCTGAGTTTGCAACTCAATTGAGAACCTAGAGTGAAGTTAAAGTGCAGAAATTCTTATAACCATTCATATCAATAAGGCTATGCAACCGATGCGAATAATTATTAAAAACGATTGCGCTTGACTTTCTTTTTATGATAAGGTTCGCGCCAATCTCGGACTGAGCTTCTGGGGGACACGCGTGGTGACCATTCAGGCTGATTGTGACACCACGTAGGGTAGGTATCGACAAGTCCTTTTGTCGATAGACGGGATACTCTTGCTGCGGAGCGGCATGTGAATGGGAAACCCAACATTGAACTCACTTAACTTATACACATTAATCAGCTTTGTACTTCCTTTATGCCCTGTTCAACAGGACAGTAGCATTACTGAACCTTGATTCTCTGATTTAGCAATTCGTCATCCAAGCGATGACCCACATTCCGGCTTGCCTATGCGCAAACGCGGAGCATTTTGCTATTCGCCATTTCCATAACCTAAACCGGAAAGGCGGAAACGAATCATCTCAAGGGGAAAAAAGATGAGTACAGCCTTTGAAGTCGATAACCACATCGCAACTCTGTTTTCAACTCAAGTGCCGTTGCTAGACGGTCTTTACGATCTCACTCCAGACCAAGTGCTGCTCGATCAAGCTGCGCATGAATCTGAAGTGCGTTCTTATCCACGCCGTATTCCTATTGCCATTAAGCAAGCCTATGGCTGTTTGGTGGAAGATACGCGTGGGCAGATTTTCTTGGATTGCTTAGCCGGTGCAGGTACTTTGGTGCTCGGTTATAACCATCCAGAAATCAATCAAGCACTGAAAGCACAACTCGACTCTGGTTTGCCATACCAAACTCTGGATATCGCAACCGAAGCGAAAACCCATTTCATCAAGACCGTGAAAGGCTTTTTGCCTAAGGCCTTGGGTGAAGATTGTGTGATCCAGTTCTGTGGCCCATCGGGTGCCGATGCGGTTGAGGCTGCAATTAAGCTTGCCAAGCAAACCACG
>NZ_WPDC01000103.1:0-10216 GCF_035615595.1 Vibrio sp. R-1
AAATGCAGAGTAACCCGCTTTGTGGCTAGAGAAACCGTGACCGGGCAGATCAACCGCGCACAGATGCAGCTTAGGTGCCAGCGCATGTAGCGCAGGCATCAGTGACAAGAAACTCGCGGCGTTATCCAGCCAGCCGTGAATAAAAATGACCGAGACTTCGGCCATTTTTGCATTGCCCACTTCAATGGCCGCTAATTGGCCTTGTTCGAGCAGATAAGTGGTTGAAATAGAGTTCATTTAACTTCTTGAATGATCTTACCGTCCCGCTCAGGCATCGTCCGTGGCCAACAGTAGAAACCGCGACAAGGGAACATGTAAGGGCCAATATCATCGACTTCGACTCGCTCTTCCACTCGCCACAAATGGTAACCTTGCGCATTCATCACCGGATAAGTGTGTTCATAGTCACCCACTTTGCCTTGTTCAGATGGTGCGGTTGTACCATAAAGCGTGAGCAAGCGACCTTCCCCATAAGTGATTGGGTCCAAGAATCCCGGCACGTAAGCGACAAAGCGACCTTGTGGCTCTTGATGGATGTTGGGACGCCCTGCGCTATCAATCGGTAAGTTGACCAGCTCAACGCGGGTGCGATCTTTTTGGTTGCTGATGTTGGCAACAACGCCGCCCATTCGAACGGGTGATTGCGTAGCTGGATCGCGCTCAAGCCAAGCCGAATATTGAGTCACAACGCTTTTATCATCGGGATTGCCCAACTCAGGTGGCAAGCTCGCACAAGCAGACAGCAGCAGAGCCATGGTAGGTATGAGTAATTTCAGCACATGCATCTTCATCGAATTCACCTCAGTTTTAGATGTAGATATCGACCCCAAGCAACTGCGCAAGTTCCTCTTTGCGCGCTTGATTCATGACATTCAGGTACTCTTCCATCGCTTTACGACCCCGCCCTTCAGGCAAATCGTACTGCACTTGCGCGCGATGGATATCTGACTCATTGACCTGACGGATCGATTCCGCTACCGCCGTCGCGACTTTGCTGGTCGATGAAACGCTTTTGCCACTCTCGCTCTGACTGACCTCGCCCTTTTTCCCCGTTTTCGAGGTTTTATTGGTGCCGGGCAGTCGCGCCGGAGGTAATCCATTAATTGAAACCATACTGTTCCTATTCGTTTGCGAGTGAGTAAGCGCTCATCTTCTGCCTGACGGTTTTAGCCTTACTCGCGACCCGGCAGTTTTTTCCAAGCCACAGTATCGCGCAGATACACAGGGCTTGCCTGCTCCACACTCACTTTATTGCCTTGCGCTAATTCGAACTGAGCCAAATAAGCCATATCTTGCGCATCAGGGTAAAGCACTTCGCTGGTTTGCAGTTGCAACGGCAGATCCGCCAGTGCGGGATAAGCATCCCAACCCGTTCCGGCGGTCGCCCAAATTTGCTCATCTTGGGTTAAATCATCTTGAGTCAAAGTTTGCGCTAGCAGCGCAGGTGCAATCACACACTCCGCTTCCGCGGCTTGCCAACTGCCATCTTCTTGACGCACATAGCGCCCCCAATACACTTCTTCCATGCGCGCATCAATCGCGCTGGCAACATGGGTTAACCCCTGCACGCGATACGCCGCTTGCGCCATCGCCGCTAAGGTCGAAATGCCAATCATCGGCAGATCTGCCCCAAAGGCTAAACCTTGTGCAATTCCAATGCCAATCCGTACCCCAGTAAAACTTCCCGGGCCACGGCCAAAAGCCAAAGCATCCAATTCTTGTAGCGTTACGCCTGCTTCTTTTAAGACTTCGTCCACCATAGGCAATACTTTTTTGGTGTGATCACGCGGGGCGATTTCACTGCGTGAATAAACGGTATTGCCGACGAGTAGCGCGACGGAACAGCGCTCAGTGGCCGTATCTAAGGCGAGAATTTTTACGCTCATGAGTCTCTCTGATTGATTTCAGTTATAGCTAATTGTTGTAGAAAAGTGGTGACGACGTCCAGATCCCGCGTGCGTGGGATTGGCGGTAAACTGGCGAGAAACACCCCACCATAATCGCGCGTGACCAGTCGATTGTCACAGATGATCAACGCGCCTTTATCATTTTTATCGCGGATCAGCCGCCCCACACCTTGCTTTAAGGTGATCACCGCTTCGGGCAGTTGCACCTGCGCAAATGGATCGCCACCGCGCAAACGACAATCTTCAATCCGCGCTTTGAGAAGCGGGTCATCCGGTGCAGTAAACGGCAATTTGTCGATGATAACACAGCTTAGAGTGTCGCCTCGCACATCGATCCCTTCCCAGAAAGCACCAGTTGCGACCAACAGGGCATTGCCCAGCTCCATAAATTCAGCCAACGTTTTCTGCTTACTGGTTTCTCCTTGCATCAACACTGGCAAGGTCAAACGTTCACGAAAACGCTCGCCTAGATCGCGCATCATGCTGTGCGAGGTACATAAAAAGAAACAGCGCCCTTGGTTATGTTCGATCACTGGCGCGAGCATGCGTACCAGTTTCTCAGCAAGGCCGGGACTGTTCGGCTCGGGTAAATAGCGCGGCACGCATAATACGGCTTGCTGCTGATAATCAAATGGGCTGACCAGCGAAAACTGCGCACTCGGCGTCAGCCCTAGCCGCTCAGTAAAGTGGCTGAAATCTTCGTTGACCGCTAAGGTGGCGGAAGTGAATATCCACGCGCCCTCTTTTAACGCAATCTGTTCACGAAATTTATCTGCTACCGACAGTGGGGTGATGTGCAAACTGAAATGGCGCGGCGTGGTGTCATACCAATAGGAATATCCAGTGACAGAAACATCACACACACGGCGAATGCGGCCTAAGATCAAGGTGGCACGTTCAAATGCCGTATCCAGAAGCTGACTGCGCCCCAAAGCCAGCTTGAGCACATCCAGCGCAAATTGCAGCGCTTCATTGAGCCGTTCCACTTCCCTTGCCACGGTAGGCACTTTCAGCACTTCACGCCAGTTGCCACGATAGCCCGGCTCGCCAAGCACAATGCGCAAATCCATCGCAGCCTGCACTAGCTTATCCGACACTTTTTGTAGCTGGCGCATGTCTTTCGCTTCGGTGCGATAACCGAGTTCAATGTCTTTCGCCAGCTCTTGCACTTGTCGGCTCGATACCGACTGACCAAAATATTGGCTCGCGATGTCCGGCAGTTGGTGCGCTTCATCGAAAATAAACACTTCGGCTTCCGGAATTAACTCACCAAAGCCCGTCTCTTTGATCGCCAAATCGGCCAGAAACAAGTGATGGTTCACCACGACCACATCGGCATCCATCGCGCGACGACGCGCTTTGGAAACAAAGCAGTCTTGGTAGCTGGCACACTCTTTCCCTAAGCAGTTGTCGTTGGTTGAAGTAATGGTTGGGATGATCGGGCTATCTTCCGCCAAATCATCACATTCACCTAAATCGCCGCTCTGGGTACTGGATGCCCAGCTGCGTACTTTCACCAACTGAGTAAGCAGCGTGGGATCAGATTCGGGGGTATGGCTTTCGACCATTTGCCGACTTAGACGGTCAAGACAGAGATAGTTAGCACGCCCTTTAAGCAGAGCGACTTGGCCGAAAAAGCCTAATGCACTGACCATTAAAGGCAAATCGCGATGGAAAAGCTGCTCTTGCAGGTTTTTAGAACCGGTACTGATGATCACCTTTTTGCCACTGAGCAGCGCAGGCACTAAATACGCGAAGGTTTTGCCGGTTCCGGTACCCGCTTCAACCACTAATTGAGATTGGTTGGCGATAGCACTGGCGACCGCTTTCGCCATATCGACTTGTGCTTGTCTGGGTTGAAAGCCCGGAATGGCTTGGCCTAAAGCGCCTTGCTGGGAAAAGGTTTTTTCAATCATGCCAGTTCGTTGTGCAACGGAAATGGCGCGATTATGGCAGGTTTTCAGCAGCGGTGCGAATGACAATCTCATTCACACCGCAGAGAAAGATTTACTTGCGATTGAGATAACGGGCAAGCCAAGGTGGAGCATCATAACCCGATGTCGGGGTGATGGTCATGGCTTTGGCTGCTTCAGAAGGGGAGGCGCGGTTTTCCCACATCTCTTCCAAAATATGCTCATCCATAGGCTGATCCCCGAGCAGTGCCTCTACCCGCTCGACATACAATTTACGTGCGAGAAGTTCTTTATCCATATCCGACCCCTTACTACTCTCAACAATAAGAAACTACCTACTCAATGCACAATGAACCTAAGTATTACTTGGCTAAAGCGATTGAATCTGTCTTGATAATAGATTAATTATAGGTGCGTATTTGCGGGCTGGCTCACCGTTCAGCCGCCGCCGATTTGTTTTTTAGAATGAAAAAATTCGCTAGACCCAGACTGGCTGAAATGGCAAAAAATAGCCTTGTTATTTCAAAGAGAAAGGGGATTTTTATTTTTGCATGGAAGTTGTTATCAATGGAAAAAAAAACCCTGCTGACGCATTGTCCTGATGCGCCGGGACTGATCTCCAAGATCACCAATATTTGTTACAAGCATCAACTCAACATCATCCACAATAATGAATTCGTGGATAATGCCAGCGGTCATTTTTTCATGCGTACCGAATTGGAAGGTTATTTCAATGACGCAACGCTGCTGGCCGACCTCGACCATGCTCTACCTCAAGGTACTAGGCGTAAACTGATCAGTTCGAGCCGCAAACGCATCGTCATTCTGGTGACTAAAGAAGCGCACTGCTTAGGCGATATTTTGATGAAAAACTACGATGGTAGTCTGGATGTGGATATTGCTGCGGTAGTCGGCAACTATGACACGCTGCAACGTTTGACTGAGCGTTTTGATATTCCTTACCACTGTGTGTCCCATGAAGGTTTGTCGCGTGAAGCTCACGAACAGGCACTGTTAGATGTGATTGACCAATATCAGCCAGATTATCTGGTTCTCGCCAAATATATGCGTGTGCTGACACCTGCGTTTGTGGAGCGTTTTCACCATAAAATCATCAATATCCACCACAGTTTCTTGCCCGCTTTTATCGGTGCGAAACCGTATCAGCAAGCCTATGAGCGCGGCGTAAAAATCATTGGTGCAACAGCGCATTTTGTGACGAACGATCTCGATGAAGGGCCGATCATCAAGCAAGACGTGATTCCGGTCGATCATACCTTTAGCGCGCAAGATATGGCGCAAGCTGGGCGCGACGTAGAGAAGAATGTACTCAGTAAGGCTCTCAACAAAGTGCTGAATGATCATGTGTTTGTCTACGGCAACAAAACTGTCATTCTGTAATTTCTATTTTCCAATCGGAAACAACAAAGGGCACCGAAGTGCCCTTTAAATTTGCTGTTTCTTTGTACGGGATTACAAACGCACCGCCAGTTCTACACCTTGACGAATCGCGCGCGCGGCATCCAACTCTCCGGCGACATCCGCCCCACCAATCACATGCAGCTTATCGCCCAGCTCTGCCCACTGCGCCTCAAAAGGACGCACGGATTCTTGACCTGCGCAAATCACCACACTATCAGCATCAATCAGCTCTGATTTTCCATCACGCTCGATATGCAGACCTTGCTCATCGATTTTCTGATACTGCACGCCACCAACCAAATGCACACCGCGTTTTTCTAACGTGCGTTTATGGATCCAGCCCGTGGTTTTACCCGGCCCTTTACCCACCGCGCCTTTGCGCCTTTGCAGCAGCCAGACTTCACGCTCACTGGTTGTCTCAGGATATGGGTACAAACCGCCGGGGTGCTCGATGGCTTTATCAATCCCCCATTCGTATAACCAGTCATCTAAAGTTTGATCTTTCGGCTCGGTGAGCATGCTCGCCACATCCACACCAATACCGCCAGCGCCGACAATCGCGACCTTTTGGCCTACGGGTGTCTTTTCGCGAATTAAGGTTTGGTAATCAACTACTTTTGATGATTCATTGAGCCCCGTTAGGGCGATTTTACGAGGTGTCACGCCCGTGGCGATCACCACTTCATCGTAGCCACGCAGATCGCTAAATTGCACTTCACAACCCAGATGCAACTTCACGCCAGTTTGATCAATCCGGTTAGCAAAATAGCGAATGGTTTCCCGAAACTCTTCTTTGCCGGGGATCTGCATCGCAAGACGGAATTGGCCACCGATTCTGTCGTTGCGTTCAAACAGATCCACTTGATGACCACGCTCTGAAGCGGTCGTCGCAAACGCTAAACCGGCAGGGCCAGCACCGACAACCGCAATTTTTTTGCTCTGTGCGGGTTTAACCACAATCTCAGTTTCATAACAAGCGCGCGGGTTCACCAAGCAGCTCGCACGTTTGCCACGAAAGACGTTGTCCAAACAAGCTTGATTACAACCAATACAGGTATTGATGAGCGCGCTCTGCCCTTCTTGCGCTTTGCGTACAAAATCCGCATCGGCTAAAAACGGGCGCGCCATCGACACCATATCCGCCTGACCACTCGCTAAAATTTTCTCCGCTTGCTCCGGCGTGTTAATGCGGTTACAGGTCACGACAGGCACTTTTAAATAAGGTTTGATCTTCTCCGTCACCCAGCTAAAGGCGGCACGCGGCACTTGGGTCGCTATTGTGGGAATACGCGCTTCATGCCAGCCGATCCCGGTATTGATAATGGTGACCCCCGCCTCTTCTAAGGCTTTGGCAAGCACCACCACCTCTTCAAAAGTGCTGCCCTGCTCCACCAAATCGAGCATCGACAGACGAAAGATAATGATGAACTCTTTGCCAACCGCTTCACGGATAGCTTTAACAATTTCAACCGGAAAACGAATGCGGTTTTGATAGCTGCCACCCCACTCGTCGTAACGCATGTTGGTGCGCTTACAGATGAACTGGTTAATCAAATAGCCTTCTGACCCCATCACTTCGACGCCATCATAGCCCGCCAGTTGTGCAAGCTCTGCGCTATTGGCGAAGTCTTGGATGGTATTGCGGATTTGGCGAGTGCTCATTTCACTCGGGGCAAACTTGGCAATCGGTGCACGAATCGCGGAAGCACTTTGTGAAAATGGATGCATCGCATAACGCCCCGCATGCAGCAGTTGCAAAGCGATTTTAGCGCCATGACGGTGCACCGCTTCTGTCACCACTTTATGGGCTTTGGCATGCTTAGTTTTGCTAAATTCAGCGCTGAATGGGTGCAGACGGCCGCGCAAGTTAGGCGAAAAGCCACCCGTCACAATCAAGCCTACGCCACCTTTGGCTCGTTCTTCATAAAAGGCCGCCAGCTTTTGCAGCCCTTCCTTATTTTCTTCTAAGCCAGTATGCATAGAGCCCATCAACACACGATTTTTGAGCTGAGTAAAACCAAGATCGAGAGGCTGAAATAGATTTGGGTACATAGCGACTTCACTTTGCTTCTTATTGATATGGTCTGACCAGAATATTCTTGCCAATTACAAAAATCAAACAAGTGTTTACATTTGTGTAACAGCGATCAAGGTTACGCTGGTTTGCAAGATTGTTGTTTGCCCCGATCAGATAACGTAGGATGTGGTTCGTTGTGCGCTGATATGCACTAGACATCTGAAGCTTTGGAGTGTTGTGCCACTCCGTTGGTCTGGAGATACCATGAAATCACTATTTCGTTTTGTTGGGCTGATTTTGAAAGGGATTTGGAAAGCGATCACCTTCATCAGGCTGGCACTGACTAACCTTATTTTCTTACTCAGTATTGGCATTATTTACTTTATTTATGTCCACGCTGACGCCCCGCTACCCACCATGGATAAATCCTCGGCACTGGTGCTCAATCTGTCTGGCCCGATTGTTGAGCAGAGTACGCACATCAACCCGATGGACTCCTTTACGGGCTCCGTGTTTGGTGAAGAGCTCCCCCGCGAAAACGTGCTGTTTGATATTGTTGAAACTTTACGCCATGCGAAAAATGACAACAATGTCACCGGGCTTGTGTTGGCTTTAGGAGACATGCCAGAAACCAACTTGACTAAGCTGCGTTATATCGCCAAAGCGATCAACGAATTCAAAGTCTCTGGTAAGCCTGTGTTTGCGGTTGGGGATTTTTATAATCAGAGCCAATATTACTTGGCGAGTTATGCGGACAAAATCTACCTCGCTCCAGATGGTGCCGTACTGCTAAAAGGTTACAGCGCCTACTCCATGTACTACAAAACTCTGCTTGAGAAATTGGATGTCACCACTCACGTCTTTCGTGTCGGCACCTACAAATCGGCAATTGAGCCTTTTGTGCGTGATGATATGTCTGATGCGGCTCGTGAATCCGCTTCTCGCTGGCTCACTCAGTTGTGGAGTGCGTACGTCGATGATGTCGCGGCCAATCGCCAAATTGAGATCAAAACCCTTACTCCAAGCATGGAGCAGTTTGTCGCTCAGTTGAAAGAAGTGAATGGTGACTTAGCTGCACTGTCCAAAAAAGTCGGTCTCGTCGATGAACTGGCGACTCGTCAGCAAGTTCGCCAAACGTTAGCGGAAACTTTTGGTAGCGATGGAAAAGACAGTTATAACGCCATCGGTTACTACGAATACAAAACCACCATTAAGCCAACGACACTGACCGATGCCAACGATATTGCGATTGTCGTCGCGAGCGGTGCGATTATGGATGGCTCACAACCACGTGGTACCGTGGGTGGCGATACCGTGGCTGGATTACTGCGCGAAGCTCGTAACGACAGCAATGTAAAAGCGGTCGTACTGCGTGTCGATAGCCCAGGAGGCAGCGCGTTTGCTTCCGAAGTGATCCGCAATGAAATTGAAGCTCTGAAAGCGGCGGGGAAACCTGTGGTGGTGTCGATGTCAAGCCTTGCCGCTTCCGGTGGTTACTGGATTTCGATGAGCGCAGATAAGATTGTCGCCCAACCGACCACACTGACAGGTTCAATCGGTATTTTCAGCGTGATCACTACCTTCGAGAAAGGACTGAACAACCTTGGTATTTATACTGATGGTGTTGGTACAACGCCTTTTTCAGGACAAGGCCTGACCACGGGGCTCACCCAAGGTGCAAAAGATGCGATTCAACTGGGTATTGAACACGGTTATCAGCGCTTTATTTCTTTGGTTGCAGAGAAACGTGGCCTGACCTTAAAAGCAGTGGATGAACTGGCTCAGGGCCGAGTCTGGACTGCGCAAGATGCTCAAACCCTCGGTTTAGTCGATCAGTTGGGTGATTTTGATGATGCCGTACATTTGGCAGCGGATCTGGCACAATTGGATCAATACAACCTGTACTGGGTTGAAGAGCCACTCACTCCAGCCCAGCAATTTTTACAAGATCTGCTCGGACAAGTACGTGTCAGCTTAGGTTTGGATGTCTCCACTCTCTTGCCAAAATCACTGCAACCCTTGGCAGTAGAGTGGCAACAACAAACGTCGCTGCTCAATCAATTGAATGATCCTAAAGGGCAATATGCGTTCTGTCTGCCCTGCCAAGTAGAATAGTCTACGCGGTCACAACCCTTGATATACCGAGGCGCTTTGCAAGAAGCGCCTCTTTTTATTGCAAGAGTTTTCGCTATAATCGCCGCTCTGTTCCCTACACTGAGTGATTTCTCGCTATGGCAAGAAAACATATTTATATCGCCTATACAGGCGGCACCATTGGCATGAAAAAATCGGATCACGGCTACGTTCCTGTTGCAGGGTTTATGGAAAAGCAATTAGCCAGCATGCCCGAGTTTCACCGTCCAGAAATGCCTCTGTTTACCATTCATGAATACGATCCTTTGATGGATTCATCTGACATGACGCCTGCTGATTGGCAGCTTATTGCTGACGATATTGCGGCCAACTACGACAAATACGACGGCTTTGTAATCCTCCACGGTACGGATACCATGGCTTACACAGCTTCAGCACTGTCGTTCATGTTCGAAAACTTAGGCAAACCTGTGATTGTCACAGGCTCACAAATTCCACTGGCGGATCTGCGTTCTGACGGCCAAGCCAACTTGCTCAATGCCTTGCACGTCGCAGCCAATTACCCAATCAATGAAGTGACCCTATTCTTCAATAATCGTTTGATGCGTGGCAACCGCAGCCGCAAATCACACGCCGACGGTTTTAGTGCTTTCAGCTCGCCAAACCTGCCACCTCTATTGGAAGCAGGCATCAATATTGAATTGAGCACCAACGTCAAAGTGGATGAAAAACCGAGTGGTGAGTTCAAAGTCAACCCGATCACGCCACAACCGATTGGTGTGATTACCATGTACCCTGGCATTTCTCATGAGGTGATCCGCAATACCCTATTGCAACCTGTGAATGCGATGATCCTGCTCACC
>NZ_WPDC01000104.1:0-10145 GCF_035615595.1 Vibrio sp. R-1
AATTTTATTTTCTTAACGAGAAGGCGATGCCTTATCGCTGAGAACGGAGCGCATTATGCGGATATGGGTTAGGAGCGTCAACAGTTTTTTTGAATAAATTCTTTGAAACCAACCGTTCGGGTTTTTTTTAAACAAAGAGGCGTGTTTATGATCAAAAACCATCACCAAAACAACAAATTCATTACGCTTGGAGAGTCATAAAGATCATTTTTTAGAGGCTTATAAATGGCAAAAGCCAACACTTTGGTTGGCTTTTGGTTCGCAGTAAAGCGAGATTTAAACGTTGAAGCGGAAGTGGATTACATCGCCATCTTTTACGATGTACTCTTTACCTTCCAAGCGCCATTTACCGGCATCTTTGGCACCTGACTCACCATTGAATTGGATGTAGTCATTGTAACCGATCACTTCAGCACGAATAAAACCACGCTCGAAGTCAGTGTGGATCTTACCCGCGGCTTGTGGTGCGGTCGCACCGACAGGAATGGTCCATGCGCGCACTTCTTTCACGCCTGCGGTGAAGTAAGTTTGTAGATTCAGAAGGTCATAACCTGAGCGAATCACGCGGTTGAGGCCTGGCTCTTCAATACCGAGGTCGGCTAAGAACTCATCGCGTTCTTCTTCTTCAAGTTCAGACAGTTCCGCCTCGATCGCTGCACAAACCGCTACCACAGAAGCATTTTCTTTGGCTGCGAACTCAACCACCGCATCCAGATATGGGTTGTTTTCAAAACCATTTTCATTGACGTTCGCAATGTACATGGTGGGTTTTAGCGTCAGCAGGTTTAAATAACCGACGGCCAGTAACTCTTCTTTGCTTAGGTTGACGGAACGAGCCGATTGACCTTCGCTCAGAACAGGTTGCAGCTTTTCAAGTACCGCGAGTTCAAATTTGGCTTCTTTATCGCCACCTTTAGCGCGTTTGCTTTGACGCAGAATCGCGCGCTCGCAGCTGTCTAAGTCAGCCAGCGCTAATTCAAGGTTGATGATTTCGATGTCTTCCAGCGGTGACACTTTACCCGCCACGTGGATGATGTTTTCGTTTTCAAAGCAGCGTACTACGTGACCAATTGCATCGGTTTCACGGATGTTAGCGAGGAATTTGTTACCTAGACCTTCTCCTTTTGATGCGCCCGCCACTAGACCTGCAATGTCCACAAACTCCATCGTCGTTGGCAGAATGCGTTCAGGTTTGACAATCGCGGCTAAGGCATCCAGACGCGGATCTGGCACAGGCACAACGCCTGTATTTGGTTCGATAGTACAAAACGGGAAGTTAGCTGCTTCGATGCCCGCTTTGGTCAGCGCATTAAAAAGAGTTGATTTACCTACGTTTGGCAAACCGACGATGCCACATTTAAAACCCATGACTGTAACCTTATTCAGCTTTGAAAGTGTGTAAACGATTTTGTGCTTTGGTGAGGCCATCCTTGAGCAGGATCTCAAGGCAGCGAACAGATTCGTCCACTGCGGCGTCAAGGCACTCTTGCTCTTTAGCAGGTGCTTTGCCGAGCACATAACCGGCTACTTTATCTTTGTGTCCCGGATGACCGATGCCAAGCCGTAGACGATAGAATTCTTTGTTGTTGCCTAATTTGCTTATGGTGTCTTTGAGCCCATTATGCCCGCCATGTCCGCCACCTTGCTTAAATTTTGCCACACCGGGTGGTAAGTCTAGCTCATCGTGGGCAACCATGATCTCTTCTGGCTTGATCTGATAGAAATTGGCCAGTGCAGCAATCGCTTTGCCTGAGAGGTTCATGAAAGTGGTGGGGATTAACACGCGTAACTCTTGGCTGTTAATCAACAAACGTCCGGTCAGACCAAAAAACTTCGGCTCATTTTTGAGCGTGACGTTATGGATACGGGCTAACTCTTCGACAACCCAAGCACCTGCATTATGGCGTGTTTTCGCGTATTCCGGCCCAGGATTGGCCAGTCCGACAAGGAGTTTGATTGGTTGACTCAAGGCGAATATCTCTTCGGAAACTCAAAAGCGCGGTATGATAGCACACATCCGCCGCGAGGTGCGAGTCACACAAAAGGCAATAAAAAAGCGCTTCATCGGAGATGAAACGCTTTCGTATCATCGATTCCCGAGCTTACCTGACAGGCAGATAGACTGGGTGTTACTCAATGATTAGTTAAACATCGCAGAGATGGACTCTTCGTTGCTGATACGACGAATCGCTTCAGCCAGCATGCTTGATAGAGTCAATTGAGTCACTTTTCCTGTCGCCGCCATCTCTTTTGATAGGGTGATAGAGTCAGTCACAATCACTTGATCCAACACAGAGTTTTTGATGTTTTTCGCTGCATTGCCTGAGAATACCGCGTGAGTGGCGTAAGCAAATACGCGTTTCGCACCACGCTCTTTCAGCGCTTCCGCGGCTTTACACAGCGTGCCACCGGTGTCGATCATGTCATCGACAATCACACAGTCACGGCCTTCAACATCACCGATCAGGTTCATGACTTCTGAAACGTTCGCGCGTGGACGACGCTTATCTACGATCGCGATATCGATGTCACCCAGTGCTTTCGCGGTTGCGCGAGCTCGCACCACACCACCAAGGTCTGGCGATACGACAACAGGATCTTCCAAGTTACGTGCTTTCATATCTTCCAGCAGAACAGGAGTACCGAAAATGTTGTCTACTGGAACATCGAAGAAGCCTTGGATCTGCTCTGCGTGGAGGTCGATAGTCAGAACGCGGTCAACACCAACGTTAGAAAGGAAGTCTGCAACAACTTTTGCAGTGATAGGTACACGAGCCGAACGCACACGGCGGTCTTGGCGGGCATAGCCGAAGTAAGGGATAACTGCCGTAATACGGCCTGCAGAAGCACGGCGCATTGCGTCAATCATTACCACCAGTTCCATCAGGTTGTCATTGGTTGGGGCACAGGTGGATTGAATGATAAATACATCGCTACCACGCACATTTTCGTTGATTTGTACTGCTACTTCACCATCAGAGAAACGAGAAACAGTAGCATCACCAAGGGAAATGTACAGGCGATCTGCAATACGTTGGGCTAGTTCGGGTATTGCGTTACCAGCAAATAGCTTCATATCAGGCACGGTGGAAACCTCAGGGTTGCGTCCAGTTTTTTAGTAAGGTCGGATTTTAGCTGATTGGTAGTCAGCCAACGTCTTTCTGAGCGGTGAAACATTGCGCCCTTGGGCGACAAACGCTAAGACGTTGTCAGATAATTGAGCAAAGACGGCCTGTGCATCTTTCCTGCTCGAAAACTCAGCAAAAACGCAAGATCCCGTCCCGGTCAATCTTGACGGCGCGTATTGTAGCAGCCATGAAAGTTGCTTATCAACCTCGGGGTACAGTGATCGGACAATTTTTTCGCAATCGTTTTCGTAGGGGGTGGTAAGAAGGCTTGCCAGATCACGCTTTGGCGTGTTTCTCACCAGCTGTGGATGAGTGAAAATATATTTTGTCGCGATGCTGACCGCAGGGCGAACCACGAGATACCATTTTTCCTCTGGCTCTACAGCGGATAATTCTTCGCCAACCCCTTCAGCAAAAGCCGCAAAACCACGAGTAAAGACAGGGACATCTGCTCCGAGTGCCAGACCAATCTCAGCCAATTGATCATCGCTAAGTCCAGTCTGCCACAAGTAATTGAGTGCGACTAAGGTAGTGGCCGCATTGGATGATCCGCCACCAATTCCGCCGCCCATAGGCAACACCTTGTGCAGTTGAATGTCTGCGCCGAGTGGTGATTGCGCCGCATTTTTGAGTGCCATCGCGGCTTTGTAAATCAGGTTATCTTCTAACGCGACATCGGCCAGAGCAGGAGAGAGGGTGATGTTGCCGCTGTTGTTGGCGGTAATGGTTAACTCATCACCGTGATCGAGAAACTGAAACAAGGTCTGCAGATCGTGATAGCCGTTAGCTCGACGACCTGTGATGTAAAGGAACAGGTTGAGTTTGGCCGGTGAAGGCCACACGGTTGTGCCGTGGATCATGGGAGCAGCGTCCATTGTGAGATCACCAGTTGAATCGAGGTTTTATTTTGCTGGAGTTTAAGTTTATCAGGCAACGGAATGGGCTGATGTTGCCACTCAATCGCTTGGTAACGTTGGTATTCCACGTGCCATTCCGCCGTTGAGGCGAGTTTGGTGAGAGTGGCAAGGGTGTTTTGTTCATTCAACTCGTAATGGGTTGCTTGGGTCGGCAAGCCTAAAATCCAATCTTCAAGCTGTTCAACGGGAATATCTAACCCTGTTAAATTGCGGATCAGGCTTTGTGCATCTTGGTCGCGGTAGATTTGATCATCATAAGTTTCGACCCGTGCACCTTGTTCATCGACCTGTAAGTTCAGCAGGGTTTGACCAAGAAAATTGCTTAAACGCAGTGAGAGTTTTTGTGGGCTTTTTTGCCATTGAAAGTTGAACGATTGTCGCTGATCGGGCGCGATATAGCCGAGTTTTCCGGTTAATTGATAATGTTGAATTTGTTCTAGAGTGACTTGGTGTGATTGCCATTGAACATTGACGGGTTGTAGCGGTGCGGTGGCACAACCTGCCAAAAGCAACAGACTCGCCAATCCTGGCAATAGGCGACGTACGAGAGCATTCATAGTGCGTTTTTTATCCAAAGCGAGAGCGAAAACGGGCTAACTATATCATTGATCTCACGAACTCAGGAAAACAAATCCGGTCTGCCCTTTCAATCAAAGAGGGCATCAAGTAAAATTCCGCCTCTAGTCCACCACACATATCTGAGAATCCTCTATAGATGTCTTTGCTTGCCATTGGAATCAATCACAATACGGCGTCGGTAGAATTGCGGGAAAAAGTGGCGTTCGGTCCAGAGAAGCTCTCTTTGGCGCTGAATCAGCTTTCCACCAGTTCACACGTTAAAGGAGGCGTGATCCTCTCAACGTGTAACCGCACCGAAATTTATTGTGATGTGAGATCAGCAAGTAAAAACAAAGTCATCGAATGGTTGTCCCAGTTTCACCAAGTCAGCTTGGATGAGTTAAAACCCAGCCTATACGTTCATGAAGAGCAAGCCGCCATTCGTCATTTGATGCGTGTCGCCTGCGGTTTGGACTCCCTAGTGTTGGGCGAACCGCAGATATTAGGACAAGTTAAGCAAGCTTACGCAGAGGCGAGAGAGAATCACGCCGTCAATCCGGCGACGGAAAAGCTGTTTCAAAAGGCTTTTTCGGTCGCGAAACGGGTAAGAACAGAAACCGAAATCGGCGGCAGCGCGGTTTCGGTCGCTTATGCCGCTTGCACTTTAGCAAAACACATTTTTGAATCGCTGGCCGACGCTACGGTACTGTTGGTCGGGGCTGGTGAAACCATCGAACTGGTAGCAAAACATTTGGCCGGACACCACTGTAAACGGATGATAGTGGCGAACCGCACGCGAGAGCGAGCTTTGAGCTTAGCGCAGCAGTTTGGCGCCGACGTCATCGCATTAAATGAGATCCCAGACTATTTAGCGCAAGCGGATATTGTGATCAGCTCGACCGCTAGCCCTTTGCCCATCATAGGTAAAGGCATGGTCGAAAGTGCACTAAAGGCCCGTCGCCATCAGCCGATGTTGTTGGTGGATATTGCCGTGCCACGCGATATTGAGCCGCAGGTCGGTAAGCTTAACGATGCTTATCTCTATTCGGTCGATGACTTGCAGTCGATTGTCGATAGCAATATCGAGCAGCGCAAAGTGGAAGCGATTCAGGCAGAAGCGATTGTCAGTGAAGAGAGCGCCACCTTCATGAGTTGGATGCGTTCACTGCAAGCTGTGGACAGTATTCGTGATTATCGTAAGCAAGCCAATGAAGCGCGTGAAGAGCTGCTCAATAAAAGTTTGCAAGCATTGGCAGCGGGTGGCGATCCTGAAAAGCTGCTCATAGAATTAAGCAACAAACTGACCAACAAACTAATTCACACCCCAACCCGAGCGCTACAAACCGCGGCGGAACAAGGGGAACCGGCTAAACTGGCCGTGATCAGACAAAGTTTAGGTCTTGACGATCTGAACTAAATCTCAACTTAGAGTTTAAAGAAGCAACTATGAAAGCGTCGATTTTAAGCAAGCTTGAATCCCTTGTTGAGCGCTACGAAGAGGTTCAGCACCTCCTTGGCGACCCAACAGTTATCGGTGATCAAAATAAATTCCGTGCTCTGTCCAAAGAGTATTCGCAACTGGAAGAGATCACTCAGTGTTTCCAAGCTTACCAACAAGCGAAGGAAGATCTGGTTGCTGCCGAAGAGATGGCACAAGAAGACGATGCAGAAATGCGTGAAATGGCACAGGACGAGATCAAAGCGGCGAAAGCGGCAATTGAGCGCCTGACCGATGAACTGCAAATTCTGTTGCTGCCAAAAGATCCAAACGATGATCGCAACTGTTTCTTAGAAATTCGCGCGGGTGCGGGTGGTGACGAAGCGGGTATTTTTGCTGGCGATTTGTTCCGTATGTACAGCCGTTTTGCGGAGAAAAAAGGCTGGCGCATCGAAGTGATGTCATCGAGTGAAGCGGAACACGGCGGCTACAAAGAGATGATCGCGAAAGTGAACGGTGACGGTGCTTACGGTACGCTCAAGTTTGAATCTGGCGGCCACCGAGTGCAACGTGTTCCGGCTACGGAAGCGCAAGGGCGTATCCACACGTCCGCATGTACCGTTGCGGTGATGCCTGAAATTCCAGAAGCGGAAATTCCAGAAATCAAAGCCAGTGATCTGAAAATTGATACGTTCCGCTCCTCCGGCGCGGGTGGTCAGCACGTTAACACCACCGACTCGGCTATCCGTATCACTCACTTACCGACTGGTATTGTGGTCGAGTGTCAGGATGAGCGTTCGCAACACAAGAACAAAGCTAAAGCGATGTCAGTATTGGCTGCACGTATTGCTCAAGCTGAAGAGTCAAAACGCGCCGCGGAAATTTCCGATACACGCCGCAACCTTCTGGGTTCAGGCGATCGTAGTGACCGCATTCGCACTTATAACTACCCGCAAGGTCGAGTGTCCGATCACCGTATCAATCTGACGGTATATCGCCTGACCGAAGTGATGGAAGGGGATATGCAATCCTTGATTGACCCTGTGATTCACGAGCATCAAGCGGATCAATTGGCGGCACTGGCGGATCAAAACTAATCCATGTCAGTCACCATTGAAGCGGCATTAAAAGCGGCAACTGAACAACTGCAGCAAAGCGGCAGTGATTCGCCAGCCCTAGATGCCGCAGTACTCCTTTGCCATGTACTGGCTAAGCCTCGTTCTTACTTGTTGACTTGGCCTGATAAAACCTTGGAGAAGCCTACTTTGGCTTCTCTCGAGCTGCTCCTTGCTCGCCGCAGAGCGGGAGAGCCGATGGCCTACATCCTTGGTGAGCGCGAATTTTGGTCGCTGCCGCTGAAAGTCTCTCCTTCGACACTTATTCCACGTCCGGATACGGAACGTTTGGTTGAATTAGCGCTGGATAAAGCGGCGTTGATTGATGGTGAACTGCTGGATCTTGGCACCGGAACTGGGGCGATTGCGTTGGCTTTGGCTTCGGAATTGCCCACGCGGCAAGTCACGGGGATTGATTTACGTCCGGAGGCGGCAGAATTAGCAAGAGAAAACGCGACTCGCTTGGCGATCCACAATGCGCAGTTTTTGCAGGGCAGTTGGTTTAGCCCATTAGCAGACGGTACGAAGTTTGCTTTGATCGTCTCCAACCCGCCTTATATCGAAGAAAATGATCCGCATTTGAGTCTGGGCGATGTGCGTTTTGAGCCGAAAAGCGCGCTGGTTGCCGCAGAAAATGGTTTGGCGGACATTCGCCACATCAGCACGCACGCGCCGCATTTTTTGCTCGATGGCGGCTGGCTTTTGTTTGAGCATGGTTACGATCAAGGCGTTGCGGTGCGCACGATTTTGCGTGATTTAGGCTATCAAAACATCATTACCGAGCAAGATTATGCCGGTCATGATCGAGTTACACTGGGACAATATAAAACGGAAAGAGAAGCATAATGTACGAAGGATTAAAACATTTTCACCTGTTCACTATCGGCGTCAGCGTAGTCATGCTGTCGATTCGCTATGTGCTCATGATGATGAATTCAGCACACCTAGAGCGTAAGTTTTTCAAAATTTTCCCGCATGTGAATGACACGTTATTGCTGCTTTCCGGTATCGGTTTGATATTCATCACTGGATTCATTCCATTTACCGCTGCCGCGCCGTGGATGACCGAAAAATTTACCTGCGTGCTGGCGTACATCGCGCTAGGCTTTTTTGCACTGAAATTAGGTCGTAATAAATTGCTGCGTAGCTTTGCGTTTTTTGGCGCGTTGGGCTGGTTGGCGATGGCTGGAAAAATCGCGGTCACCAAAGCGCCGATTCTGTTTGGTTAAGCTTAAGGTGCGACCATGCTGAATTTATGTGATGAAGATTTTGATGCGATGGAGTTGGTGGAAGGGGCGCTTGCGCTCAACAAAGCCATTAATCCCGAAACGCAGCTAGAATGGGCTCACATCGAGTTAGCACGTCTGCTAAAAGAAGCCGAACTGGCACTGGTACATGAGCGTGATGAGAAAGCGCGTTTCGAGGCTTTTTTGCGCCTGTTTTATCAAGAGTGGGGCTTTAGCGGCGATCGCGAAGCCTACTTTGATTCTCGCAATGCCTTTATTGATCAAGTATTGCAGCGGCGCAAAGGCATTCCCGTCAGTTTAGGCTCATTACTGCTCTACCTAGGACACAAACTCGGCTTTCCACTCAATGGGATAAGTTTCCCGACTCAGTTTCTGCTGTCGCTCAATTGGCCGGGAGAGCGGCCGATCTATCTCAATCCATTTAATGGCGAGATCGTGTCACAACATACACTGCAAGCTTGGTTAGTTGGGCACAAAGGCCCACTGGCCAAGCTTAAGCCACAGCATTTACAAAGTGTCGATAATCCGACCATTATTGGGCGTTGGTTGGCGCTACTCAAAAGTGCCTTACTGCGTGAAGAGCGCTATACTCTGGCGCTAAGATGTACCGATTTGGCACTCACTTTTGTGCCCGATGACCCATACGAAATCCGTGATCGTGGCTTTATTTACCAACAGCTACAGTGCCATCAAATTGCTATTTCGGACTATCAATATTTTATTGAGCACTGTCCGAACGATCCGGCGGCTGAATTGTTAAAAACGCAAGTCAATGCACTCAGTCACGACAGTCAAGTGACGCTGCATTAACCCAACAAGAGAGATTAAGATGGAACACAAAATTGTCCATGTCGGTGATATTCCGGTTGCCAACGATAAGCCGTTTACCCTATTTGCAGGGATGAACGTACTGGAATCGCGTGATTTGGCGATGCAAATTTGTGAGCACTACGTGAAAGTGACCGACAAGCTCGGTATCCCTTATGTGTTCAAAGCATCGTTTGATAAAGCGAACCGCAGTTCAGTGCACTCTTACCGTGGCCCAGGCTTGGAAGAAGGGATGAAAATTTTCCAAGAGCTGAAAGAGACCTTTGGCGTGAAGATCATCACCGATGTCCACACAGAAGCGCAAGCGCAGCCTGTGGCGGATGTGGTGGATGTGATTCAGCTGCCTGCCTTTTTGGCCCGTCAAACCGACTTGGTTGAAGCGATGGCGAAAACCGGCGCGGTCATTAACGTGAAAAAACCGCAATTCATGAGCCCGGGTCAAGTTGGCAACATCGTTGAGAAGTTTGCTGAGTGTGGCAATGACAAAGTGATCTTATGTGAGCGCGGCTCTTGCCACGGCTACGATAACCTCGTCGTCGATATGCTCGGCTTTGGTGTGATGAAGCAAGCCTCTAACGGCAGTCCAATCATTTTTGATGTGACGCACTCACTGCAAATGCGTGATCCATCAGGTGCGGCATCGGGCGGTCGTCGTGAGCAGACCGTTGAACTGGCGAAAGCCGGTTTGGCGACGGGGATTGCGGGTCTGTTTATTGAAGCGCACCCCAATCCAGATAAAGCGCGTTGCGATGGCCCATCGGCATTACCTCTCGACAAATTAGAGCCATTCCTTGCGCAAATGAAAGCGCTGGATGATTTGATCAAAAGCTTTGCGCACATCGATATTCGATAAGCGCGATAGCCTGACTCTATATTGTATTGCAAGCCATCTTCGGATGGCTTTTTTCATGTCT
>NZ_WPDC01000105.1:0-10045 GCF_035615595.1 Vibrio sp. R-1
ACGCATGACCCTAAACTCGCGCAGCGTTGTCAGCGACGATTTTTTATGCAAGCGGGTGAGCTGGAGGAGCGCGTATGAAGGCCTTGCCTCCCGCATCGCTCAATCGCCGCTTACTGCGTTGGAGCTTAAGTGAAATTCGTCACGGGCAGTTATGGCCGGTGACTGTTGCGCTAACCTTAATCATTGCCTCGATTTTTGCATTAACCGCGCTCGCGCAGCGTATGGAACAAGTGATTGTGAAACAAGGGCGTGATGCGTTAACCGCTGATACGGTATTTGTTTCGGGCAACCCACTTCCTGAGTCCTTATTGACCCTGACCGCGCAGCAAGCCAGTCAAACTTCACAAATGACCCGTTTTGCGACCATGGCCTTTAGCGATCAAGGCATGCAGTTAGTCACTGTCAAAGCGGTAGATAGTGCTTATCCACTGCGTGGTGAGATGCGTTTAAGTGATGGTCAGCAAACCTTTAATCATGTGGCGAGCAACCAACTTTGGCTTGAACCGCGAGTAAAAGATCAGTTAGGGGTGGATATCGGTGACAATGTCACGATTGGTGATGCGGATTTTGTGGTCAGCGGTGAAGTGTTGGAAGAGCCAGGACTGAGCTTTAATCCATTCCAGCAAATGCCATCGGTTTACATCCATGCTTCTGATGTGGATAAAACTGGCGCGATTCAGCCGGGGAGTCGGGTGCAATTTAGCCTATTTATGACTGGTGATGACTCTGCGATCGAATCGATAAAACAACAAGTGAGCTTAACGGCGAGCGATCGCTGGCGTGATCAAGAAAGTGGCAGCCGTACTAATGAGGTGTTTGAACGCACTCAACAGTACTTATCACTGACCGTGGCGATTGTGATCTTGATGGCCGCGACCACCTTAGTGCTGACCTGTCAGCATTACGTTTCCACCCGCACGCATACGATTGCGATGTTAAAAAGTCTCGGAGCAAGTCGCCGCTGGTTACGCCGTTGGTTAGCGTTGCAAGTCGGATTGTTATTGGTATTTGCGGTGGTGTTGGGCAGCGTCATTGGTGTTGGGCTGGAGTCGCTGCTGCGTTTGCCACTAAAAGATTTGTTGCCCGACCCGCTCCCCAGTTACGGTTTGCGTCCGCTGTGGATTGCACTTGCCAGCAGCTTATTGATTGCGGTGCCGGCTCTTGGGATCCCGCTGGGACGTCTATTGAGCGTGAGTGCGGTTGCGGTCATGCAGCCGGTGGCGGCGCAAACTCGTTGGCAGCGCAATCTACTGCTGATCATGGTACCGATTGTGCCGCTACTGCTGGTGTATTGGCAAAACCAACTGATCTGGATTGTGCTGATCGGTATTGTGGTGCTGTTTGCAGTGTTAGCGGTGGTCAGTGTTCTGGTGACTCGTCTGCTGGCTAAGCTACCGCTTAATCCTGCGATGGCATTGGCTCTGAGCCGAATTAACCGCTCTGGTGCAGCAAGTGGTTTGCAGTTTGGCGCGTTAGCCCTCTCTTTGATGTTGCTGGCCATCATCTGGTTAGTGCGTACCGATTTGCTCTCAGATTGGCAGCGCACCTTGCCGGAAAATACGCCGAATGCGTTTGTACTCAACATCAGTGAATCCGAAAAAGCCAGTTACCTTGCAGCATTAGATACAGCAAGCATTGAGCGCTCTGCTGCTTATCCCATCATGCGTGGGCGTTTAACGCATATTAACGGTCAAGAGGCGAAACAATACGCGCAAAATGGTGAAGAGAGTTCAGATGCGCTGCGCCGTGAGCTGAATTTAACCTGGGCAGAGCAGTTACCCGATTACAACCCCATTTTGCAAGGAGAGTGGCAAAGCCAAAATGGCGTATCGGTTGAGCAGGAAGTGGCGAGCGATCTCGGGCTTAAACTTGGGGATACGTTGACGTTTATGATCAATAGCCAAACAGTGAGCGCGCAAGTGAACACCATTCGCCAGGTCGAATGGCGTGAAATGAAGCCCAATTTTTACTTCATTTTTAGTCCGGACGTGGTGCAAAACTTGCCAGTCAGTTATTTGATCAGTTTCCGCATTCAGCCCGAACATGATGCCTTGCTCGGTCAGCTCTCACGGCAACACCCGACGGTGAGCTTGATGGACATTCGCACCATGGGAGCCAAAATCCAAGCCTTGTTGACCCAAATTGTTTGGTCTGTGACGGTGTTGGCGGCACTGGGTGTGCTAGCAGGGGTTTTGCTGATTTTTACGTTGCTGCGCTTAAGCCTCAGTCAGCGTCAGCAGGAGATCCGCCTGTATCGCACGCTAGGAGCGAGTCGCCGCCGAGTTATGCACACCATTTGGGCTGAGTATGGAGTGATGGCGTTAGTCGGAGGGTTAGTGGCCAGCGTGAGTGCTGATGCAGTCGTCGCTGCGGTCATGAAATGGGGATTTAGCCTGACACCGAGTCTGCATATGGCGCTGTGGTTTGTGCTCCCTGCGTTGACTTTTTGCACACTTGCTGCGGTTGTGAGCAGTTTGTTGAAACGCCTGTTAGCCCCCGTCAATAAAGCCTTCAGCGATTGAATATTGGGGTAAATGGGTTAGTTATCCACAAAATCAGTGGATAACTTTTGGGATAAGTAAAGTAGCGGATGAAGGGGGTTGGGTTGCCAGCCCCGTAGTGGCCGAGGTTTGCGAGGATCGGTTATTCACAAAGTGGTGAAAAGGGAAAAATGGCAAATCTCAGTCAAGCGTTTTTTTGACTTTTTTCGGCTAAAAATCGGCTTTGTGAGCCATGAGTGCGCTTGATCAAAAAACCTTATGTTACAGGTTGTTTTTTGTTACTTAAGGTCAAATTAGGCAAGCCATTTGCAGTCACTAAATCGTCAATTTTCTATGGCATGGTAAAACTTGAATCTCTCCCGATAACCGCTTGGGGCGGGAGAAAAATCTACACCCGTGACCTGTTTGGTCAGGATTGAGTGATCGGCCGAGGATAAGTCCGCGTAAAAAATGTGATTTTATTAACGTTTCATACCCTTTAGAATGGCGACCACATTTCTTAGCCTTGATGTAACAGTAGGTAAAATATGACATTGCGATCTCAAGATCCCCGAATTGCTATCATAGGTGGCGGTATTGCTGGTGTGACGGCGGCCGTCCATTTGGGTGAGCTGGGACTCAATGTTGTCCTGATGGAAAAAAGTGCTGGTTTAGTCAGTGGGCCACCGATTTGTCATCTGCATGCCGGGGGCAATCTCTATCGAGAAATTTCCGAGCAGCAGTGTATCGACCTATTGGAGCAGTCAATTGAAACGGTACGTCTTTATCCACACACTTTAAATGTTCGCCCAACCTTGATTGCTATCCCGCAATCCGATCCGGGTCAACCCGAAGAAATTCTGCCGCGCTTAGTGACCATTCAAAACGCGTATCGTAAGTTGGTGGAGCAAGATGCGGCCAATCAAGTGCTCGGCGCGGTCGATAATTACTAT
Source organism: Vibrio sp. R-1 (assembly GCF_035615595.1). NCBI lineage: Bacteria > Pseudomonadati > Pseudomonadota > Gammaproteobacteria > Vibrionales > Vibrionaceae > Vibrio > Vibrio sp. R-1. The sequence continues at coordinate 3,434 of NZ_WPDC01000105.1, forward strand.
CGCTTGTATCAGCGTGAAGAGTTAGAGCGTTTGGCGCAGCAGCAACAATCCAATCCACCGCAAAGCGATGATGAGTGGGTGATTCCGTTTGCTCAGCATGCCGATCTTACACAGCTCAAATACCCTGTCGTGTTGGTTCAAGAATACGGTTGGAGTGTGTTTCGCTTAGCGGCCAGTGTCGATCTGACTCTCGAAGCCTTACCCAATTGCCAAGTGATGTTGCGCACTGAACTGGTGGATGCCACGTTTCAAGACAACCAGTGGCGATTGACTTATCTTGATGCGCAAGGGGAGCGCCATACTCAAACTGTGGATTATCTGGTCAACGCTTGTGGCTTTGAGACAGGGCGAGTGGACGATATGGCTCGCCACCATAGACAGCGTTTGGTGGAGTTTAAAGCGGCGTATGTCACTCATTGGCCTGCATGTCATCAGTGGTGGCCAGAAGTGATTTTCCATGGCCCACGTGGTAGCGAAGATGGTATGGCGCAGCTTACCCCTTATGCCGATGGCACGTTCCAACTGCATGGCATGACGGAATCTATCACCTTGTTTGCGGATGGTTTGGTCGCCTCGACTCCGACATCCGCGCAGCCACAGCTGCCTTTGTATCTGCAACACAAGATTGAGCGTGGCTGGCCGATGTCGGCACAAAAAGAGCGCACTGTGCGTGCGATACAGCATATGAGCCGCTTTGTGCCCAGTTTTGATAATGCGGAGTTTGCGGGTACACCGCTATTTGGTGCGCAGCAGATCCCCGGTGACGATGTGACACTGCGTGCGGCGGACGTCAGTTTTGAAGCCAATCAGTACGCGAGACTCGAGGTGGTCAAAGGTTCATCGGCGCTGAGAGCCGCTCGCCAATTGGTTGCGGTTTGGCAACTTAAGCCAGATGCTGGTGAGCTATCGATTGAGACTGAGCATCCATGCAGTATGGCCTTCACTGCGCAGCAGGTGGAGCAGCAGGCGATACGCTTATGCCACGCGCGTGGTTATCCCGCCGCGTTAGCCAAGGTGTATGGGCTTTAAAGTCTCAATAACGGAAGTTTTAAAAACGGAAGTTTCAAAAAACGGAAAGGATCAGTAACCGAAAAATCGCGCCCACTGACACCACACCGCTTGAAGCCCAGCGAGATCGCCAGCGACAAACCGTACGGAATGTCCCGGCTTGGCTTGCGCTAAACGGGGCAGATCGATTCTCGCTACACAACCTAGCTTGGGATAACCGCCAATGGTCTGCCGATCATTGAGCAAAATGATTGGCTGACCATTCGGCGGAACTTGAATCGCCCCCAAGGCAATCCCCTCAGAGAGAATGGTTTGATCCGGTGGCGATATGGTTTCACCTTGCAAGCGATAGCCCATGCGATCGCTGTTTGGGGTCACGATAAACTCGCTGCGGTAGAAGCTTTCCATCGCGGATGGTGAAAACGCTTGATATTGATAACTCTCAATCACGCGCAATCGCAGTGGTAAGTTGTAATCAGGTCGAAAGCGAAACGTCATCTGCACCGGTTTCTGGGCAATCTGCTGCGCGGAAAATGCTAAGTCATCACCCGTTTGCAGTGACAGCCCTTGCGATGTCAGTCCCCCTAAGCCTTGCCGAACATGGGTAGATACAGAGCCCAGTTGTGGAGAGACCGTAAACCCACCTTGAACTGCAAGATAGGCGCGTAGCCCGTTGCGTGGTAAACCAAAGCGCAGCGTTTGTCCTTGCTTGGCATAAAATCGGCTCCAATTGGCGATGGGGCGACCGTCTAGCGTGGCATTGAGATCGCCTCCGGCAATCGCCAATTGCGCGTCGCTGCGTAAAAGAAATTCCGCTGGACCGAGCGTGATTTCTAGGGTGGCGCAATTGACGGGATTAGCGAGTAAATGGTTGGCCCAACTGTAGGCGTATTCATCGAGAGGGCCGGAAGGGGTGATCCCGAAATGACTGAACCCATAGCGACCCAAGTCGTGAAGTAGCGTGAGTGGCCCCGCTTTGAGCACGTGCAGCTTACCTAGCATGTTCCTTCCTTATGGAAAATATTCCCTTCTTATTCCTCTGTTACCCTGGCAACTGTTACCTGAGGCAGCTCTGGGTGTTGGCCATCTTAAGCTCTGTGGATTGAGTACGGCTCAATCACACCGCCCAACTGAATAAACTCATCACGTTCAATCGAGCGAAATCGCACTTGAGTGCCAATCTGCCAAGGTGACATCGGCTCTTGTTTCGGGTCAAACAAGGTTTGCGGACAGTTACCGATAATGTTCCAGCCGCCCGGAGAGGCGTTGGGATAAATGGCCGTTTGTTGCTCGGCAATCCCTACGCTGCCTTTGGGGAGCATTAGGCGCGGGGTTGCACGTCTCGGGCGGCGCAGCGGCTCGGCGACTTGAGTCATAAAGGCAAAGCCGGGAGCAAAGCCAATCGCCGCCACGGTGTAAGTCACAGAAGTATGCAACTGAATCACCTCTGCTAGTGAAAGCCCTTGTTCCTGATAGCGAATGAGGTCAAGTCCCACATCAGGATGGTAGTACACGGGGAGCTCAATGAGATTGGCGTTCGCGTGGTTGGCCTGTCGCGGTTGATTAAGCAGTAAAGTCAACTGCGCCACCAACTCCTTTTGTGTTAAACGGTAGGGTAAATAATCAATCAGCAAGGTGGTGTAAGAGGGAGTGACGTTCATCAGTCCATAGGCCAAACTCTGCATGATGTCATGCGCACATTGGCCAATATGCATCGCTAAGGCTGCATCAGCCGGATGCTGAAAGCGCACCAGTATGCTACCTTCCGCAATCGGCTCAATTTCAAATGGGATGGACATGGCCTACTCATCCAACGCAGCACGAATTCTGGCAATGAGCGACACGGCGTTTGGGTTATCGCCGTGCACACATAAAGTATCTGCTTCAATCGGGATAACGAACCCATCAGAACTGGTGACTTTGCCATAACGGGCGATTTGTCGCACTTGGTTGAGAATGGCTTCTTCGCTACTGAGTACCGCATTGGGTTGTGAGCGCGGTGTCAGCTTGCCATTGGCGAGATAGGTACGGTCGGCAAAAGCTTCAAACAGCAGTGGTACATCAAAACGGTCCGCAATATCGAGATAGTCTTGATTGTTGGCAGAAGCGAGCACCATCAAAGGCAGGTTAAAACAGGACACGGCATCGACCACCGCACGAAAGATGCTCGGGTCGCTCATCATGTCGTTATACAGCGCGCCATGAGGCTTCACATAGCTCAATTGGCCATTTTTACTTTCACACAGCGCCTTCAGTGCGCCGACTTGGTAAAGAATGATTTCACTCACTTCTTGCTCATTCATCGCCAACGAGCGGCGACCAAATCCTTGCAAATCTGGGTAGCTAGGATGGGCACCTATCATCACTTCATGCTCAAGCGCTAAATCTATCGTACGGCTCATAACATGAGGATCGGACGCGTGAAAGCCACAAGCGATATTGGCCATATCAATCCAAGGCATCACTTCTTCATCGGCCCCCATGGTCCAGACGCCGAAGCTTTCGCCCATATCGCAATTGAGTTGGATTGTCCGTTTGCTCACTGATGTACATCCTTCTGTAAACTCTGCCCGCTAAAGTAGCGAAAAAGAGTGATTTCGTCAGCCGAAATTAGGGTTTGGTCAATAAATTTTGCGGGTTTTGGAGCATTCTGAATCAAGTGCAATGCCACAAATGGTCCGGATTGTCCGCCTCTCGCCTTCTTTTCGCCACAAGGGGATATTTAAGAGCTTAAATCTGGATCGCAGATTTGAACCATTTGCTTCAGGTATAGTGCAGTCTATTTTTTTAATCCAGAGGCATCAATGCTTTGGCGATCGCTGAAAAGCCGTTACAATCGCCGAAAACATGAAGGAGGCTAGGCATGAAAGTATTGGTTACAGGTGGCATGGGTTACATTGGCAGTCACACCTGTATTCAGATGATCCAAGCGGGTATGACCCCAGTGATCCTCGATAATTTATACAACAGTAAAGCAACGGTCCTTGATCGTATTGAAAAAGTGATTGGTGTTCGTCCTCAGTTTGTGCAAGGGGACATCCGTGATAAAGCTTTGCTGGTTGATCTCATGCAACAGCATAACATTGAGGCGGTTGTGCATTTTGCGGGCCTCAAAGCGGTGGGTGAGTCCGTACAAAAACCGCTCGAATATTACGATAACAACGTGAATGGCACCTTAGTTTTGGTGGCGGCGATGCGTGAAGCTGGCGTGAAATCGCTGGTGTTCAGCTCATCTGCAACCGTATATGGCGATCCTGCGTCTGTGCCGATCACCGAATCTTTCCCAACCAGCGCGACCAACCCATATGGGCGCAGCAAATTGATGGTGGAAGAGTGTTTGACCGATTTTCAAAAAGCCAATCCAGACTGGAGTATTACGCTACTGCGCTACTTTAACCCGGTTGGCTCTCATCCCTCTGGCGAGTTGGGTGAAGATCCACAAGGCATCCCTAATAACTTGATGCCGTTTGTTTCTCAGGTTGCGGTAGGGCGCCGCGAGTATCTTTCCGTGTTTGGTAGCGATTATCCGACCAAAGATGGCACAGGGGTGCGTGACTACATCCATGTAATGGATCTGGCGGACGGTCATATTGCCGCGCTGCAAAAAGTCGGCACTCGTGCGGGTCTGCATATCTACAACCTAGGCACAGGGAATGGCTACAGCGTGCTTGAAATGGTGAAAGCGTTTGAAGCGGCTTCGGGTTGCGCTGTCCCTTATAAACTGGTGGAACGTCGTCCGGGGGATATCGCGGAGTGCTGGGCTGATCCGACAAAAGCTGCGCAAGATCTCGGCTGGAGAGCAACCCGCACCTTAGATGAAATGACGCAAGATACTTGGCGCTGGCAGTCGAATAATCCGCAAGGTTACCCAGAAGCTTAAACAGTCATTAGTGACTGTTGCTATTGAATACAAACGCCCATCATGATTGATGGGCGTTTGCTTATGCACATCGCTGAGTTGAAACCTAAATTAGGTGCGGTAGCGCGCGAGGATTTCCCCTAAATTACGTGTCGCTTGAGTAATTTCACTGACACCTTGCGATGTCTGCTCTGCCACACGGCGCAGCGTGTTGGACTGGCTGCGAATATCACTTAGTTCGGATGAAATATCGCTGGCAACCGAGCTCTGTTCGCTGGCTGAAGTGGAAATTTGCACACTGAGATCATTGATAAGCTGCGCCGAATGCGCGATGGCTTGTACATCGTTACCTACTTCACTGACCAATTGGCTGCTGGTGTGTGCTTGGCTCACCGTCTGCTCGGTAAGTTTGGCGATGTTTTGGCTTTCCACCTGTAGCTTTTCAATCATGGCTTGAATTTCCACCGTGGCCGATTGAGTGCGACTGGCCAAAGTGCGGACTTCATCGGCAACCACTGCAAAACCTCGACCTTGTTCACCGGCGCGAGCTGCTTCAATGGCGGCATTGAGTGCCAAAAGATTGGTTTGCTCTGAAATGGCATTGATGGTGGTGATCACCGCATTAATCTGCGTTGCATTGGTGTTGAGGGTTTCGACTGAGGATGACGCTTGGGCGATGTAACGTGAGAGCTGTTCAATATCTTGAATCGCTTTTCTTACTCGCTGCTGGCTGCGTTCAACCTGCTTGGTGTCTTGTTCCGTTTGTTCGGTGGCACGCTGTGAGGTCGTCGAAACTTCGGCTGCTGAAGCCGTCATCTCTTCCATCGCGGTGGCCACCGAATCGAGCGAACTGTATTGATTCTGAATCTGTATTTCCGATTCTTTCACTTCGTGAGCAAAAGTCATTGCGGCGTCACGCAGTGTGGCGCTGTTTTGTTTTACGGCCACAATCAGTTCTGCAAGTGTATCCATGGCTTTATCGAGCGCACAACCAATCGTACCGAACTCATCACGTCCGGGATGGAAACCGAGTCGTGACGTAAGATCGCCTTCAGCGATTTTTTGGGTGGTGGTGTAAAGCACCCACAAGGCACCACCAATAAAGGTCGCGACCCAGTAAGTGAAAATGGCAAAAGGAATGGCCCACAAATAGGTGAGTAAAAAGCTGCGCAGGGCTTGCTCGCGAGCCGGCTGCTCATACTGTTTCATTGACTCTGTATAGGCATAGACCTGGCCGTTTTTGCTAGTGGCACTGGCTGTGACGACACCTTGTGAATAGATCGTGTCGCTTACGCGATTTTGCACTTTCAGTACGGAAAGTTGGCTAGGGTCGGGATGGTTGAGTAGCCCTTGTAATTTGTATTCCACTGCCAATTGAGACTGCTGCTCAATGCTGGCAAGAGTGTGCCAATAGCGCATACCTGCAATGGTGGTGATTGCGCTTAAAAACAGTAAAAAGATCACCCACATCTTGTCGTTAATCGACATGCGAATGAACACTCGGTCAATCGTCCTGAATTGAACTTCTCTCATGATGGCTCCTGCATAGCAAAAATAGCTGGCACAAGTTAATCATATTCAAGTGACAAAAGTGAGATTCATGTTCAATAAAAATGAAAGAATAAGAGAGGATTATTTCAATAATGAGATTTACATCAAGAAGTCGAGTTGCATAAAAATAGGGCGAATAGAAGCCTATTCGCCCTTAAAATCTGCTTTTATCTTTAAATGCTACCTAAGTCATA
>NZ_WPDC01000106.1:0-9970 GCF_035615595.1 Vibrio sp. R-1
GCATCCAAGAGAAGCCAAGCGAAATGGGGTTGCCTTCGGTCGGTGAATGGCGCGGTGATGCTCTCGAACTCGAGCACGAAAAAGAAGGCCAAGGTCTCGCCTTCCGCGTCGCGGTTTATCGCTATGTACTGACTAATCGCTACATTTGGCTGTTGTGTGGATCTTACTTGCTGGTGTACGTGGTCAGAATTGGCATTAACGACTGGGGATCGCTCTATCTGGTTGAGCGGCACGCATACAACATTCTCAGTGCCAATAGCGCAGTAGCCATGTTTGAAGTGGGCGGATTTTTGGGCTCATTGCTTGGTGGCTGGGGTTCCGACTATTACTTTCGCGGCAACCGCGCCCCGATGAATTTGATTTTTGCGTTAGGCATTTTTGCCTCCGCTGCGGCCTTATGGCTGACACCTATCGATCATTTATGGTTTTTGGCTGGCTGCTTCTTCTGTATCGGATTTTTTGTCTTCGGCCCGCAAATGATGATTGGTATGGCTGCCGCAGAATGCGCAAGGAAAGATTTGGCAGGCACCGCGACCGGATTTGTTGGGCTATTTAGCTATCTCGGTGCAGCGTTAGCCAGCTACCCCATGTCACTGGCTATTGAAGCATGGGGCTGGGAAGGTTTCTTCTGCCTCATTACTGCGGCAGCAGCTGTGATCAGTTTACAACTGCTGCCCTTTATAAAAGCTCAGCAACCGGTGACGGAAGATGAGTGATAAACATAACCAATCTTTACCATCCAATAACGTAACTGTGCTCCACTTTATGACCTGACGCAGTACCGACCTGACAAGGACACAAGGGAGCATCAACCAGAGGGAAAACCCAATGATTGTTAATGCAAAACGCACGCTGCTGGCACTCAGTGTTCTTGGTTCAATGATGACTGCGCCGCTGGTTCATGCGGAAGGCCGTTTGGTGGTTTACTGCAGTGCAACCAATGCGATGTGTGAAGCAGGTACCAAAGCGTTCGCTGAAAAATACAATGTGAACACCTCCTTTGTACGCAATGGTTCAGGCAGTACACTTGCAAAAATTGATGCAGAGAAAAATAACCCACGCGCGGATGTTTGGTACGGCGGTACACTTGATCCGCAATCACAAGCGGGTGAAATAGACTTACTCCAAGCTTACCAATCCCCAGAACTGGCCAACATCATGGAAGGTTTCCGTGATCCTGCCAAACGCAAAGGTAACTACTCTTCTGCGGTATACATGGGCATTTTGGGCTTTGGTGTGAACACCGAACGCTTGGCACAAAAAGGCATTCCGATCCCGCGTTGCTGGGCGGATTTGACCAAACCAGAATATAAAGGCGAAATTCAAATCTCCGACCCACAAAGCTCTGGCACTGCTTATACCGCACTCGCAACCTTCATCCAGCTCTGGGATGAACCCACCGCATTTGAGTATTTCAAAAAGCTCGACAAAAACGTCTCTCAATACACCAAATCTGGGGTAACGCCATCACGTAACTCGGCGCGTGGTGAAGTAGCGATTGGTATTGGATTCCTGCACGACTACTCGCTGGAGCAAGCCAAAGGTGCACCGCTGGAGCTCATTTCTCCTTGTGAAGGTACAGGTTATGAGTTAGGTGGCGTGAGCATCATCAAAGGCGCGCGCAACCTCGATAATGCCAAGCTATTTGTTGACTGGGTACTCTCAAAAGAAGGCCAAGAAGTGGCATGGAAACAAGGGGACTCCTACCAAATCTTGACCAACACCCAAGCGGAACAGTCGCCGAACGCGCTCGATCCGAAAACACTCAAACTGATCAATTACGATATGGAAACCTACGGCTCTTCTGATGAGCGTAAGCGTTTGATCACCAAGTGGGTTAACGAAATCAAGATGGGTAACTAACCCGAAATCGTAGTCGCACCGCCACTCGGTGGCGGTATTTCTCCCCTGACACTTAGCCTGCTCACAGCTTGCGGGCAGGTTAAGTGCGACTCAATAATAAGGTTTGACCATGCATGAGCCTTCTCAAGCGCTGAAACTGACACTCCACCAGCCAGTCAAAACCGATCCGGTTTTTTACTGGCTGGCTGCGGTGCTGTTTAGCTTTATTCTTCTGCCATCCTTTGCTCTGGATTATGGGCTATTTGAATCTACTCCAGATGAATTTTATGCCGCTATGGGTTGGAGTGAGCCAAACATTTCCTGGTTCTGGTTTAGTTTGCCTTTATTGCTGGCTTTTCGGCCTCGGCAAGCTCAGGGACGTCAGTCCACAAACCGCCACTATCTCGACATTGCGTATTCTGGCTTCTCTATGCTGGCCATTTTGCTCAGCGCCTGGCTAAGCGGCAAAGGATTGGGTTATTCCAGCATCATTCTGTTCACTGCCCTTGGCGCTATTATGACGCTCGCCTTCGCCCGCTTGGAATACCTCGGTGGCGACCACTTTGTCATTGGCTCACTGATCAGCATCATTCTGCTGATTGTAATTTTTATTGTTTATCCGAGCATCGCCATTTTCCTGCCGATGTTTAAAGATGACATGGGCAACTGGACGGCTTGGCAGTTCATGACGATCCTATCCCAGTCTCATACCCTCACCGTCATTTACAACTCGATTGCACTCGGCATTGCGGTAGGCGTTGGCGCAACCTTCTTCGGACTGATTTTTGCCATTTACACCACACGTATTGCTAAACGTTCCGCCTTTATCGCGCGCGTGTTTTCCATTTTACCGATCGTGACACCACCCTTTATTGTCGGGTTGGGCGTGACTTTAATGCTGGGTCGTTCGGGTTATATCACTGAATTGATGGTCGATGGGTTTGGTTTACAGAAAACCAACTGGTTGTATGGTTTCACGGGCATTTGGCTCGCACAGGTGCTGGCGTTTGCGCCTATGTCCTTCATGATTTTGGATGGCGCACTCAAGTCACTGCATCCTTCGTTGGAAGAAGCTTCCTACACGCTCAAAGCCAACCGTTATCAAACCTTCTTTGGCATTATCATGCCACTGCTTAAGCCCGCGTTAGCCAACTCATTTTTGATCATATTCGTGCAATCATTGGCAGATTTCAGTAACCCCTTGGTACTGGGCGGGAGTTTTGATGTGCTCGCAACACAAATCTATTTCTATATTGCAGGGGCGCAACTGGATTACGCTTCAGCCAGTACACTCGGCTCGGTTCTGCTGCTGTTCTCACTCGCGATTTTTGTAGTGCAGTATCTGTGGATCGGCCAGCGCTCCTACGTCACCATTTCTGGTAAAGCCTACCGCGGCGATGTGCAAGAGATGCCCACCTCACTGAAATTGGGCGTCACTGTGACTTTGTATGCGTGGATGATCTTTAACGTTCTGCTTTACGGCAGCATCTTCTTCGGCAGCTTTACGGTGAACTGGGGCGTCGATTACACCCTGACCTTCAAAAACTACCTCAATCTGTTTGGGAATGGTATGTCTGATGGCGCTTGGCCGTCACTGATCACCACCATGATTTATGCGGGTGTGGCGGCTCCGATTACTGCCCTGTTCGGCTTATTGATTGCTTATGTGGTGGTGAGACAGCAGTTCTACGGCAAAAAAGTGATCGAGTTTTCCACCATGCTCTGCTTTGCCGTACCCGGTACAGTGGCAGGGGTTTCCTACATCTTAGCGTTTAACGATGCGCCGATTTACTTAACCGGCACAGCTGCAATTGTGGTGATCTCGATGGTGATGCGTAACGTGCCCGTGGGGATCCGCTCAGGTATTGCTGGGCTCGGGCAGCTCGATAAATCATTGGATGAAGCGTCACTGAGCTTACGTGCCAGCTCATTACAAACCATTCGCTACATTATTTTGCCACTGCTGCGCCCCGCGATTCTTTCCACGCTGGTGTACAGCTTTGTGCGGGCGATGACCACGGTCAGTGCCATCATCTTTCTGGTTACACCGGAAACCCGCGTTGCAACGTCCTACATTCTGAACCGAGTCGAAGATGGTGAGTACGGCATTGCTATCGCCTACGGTTCCGTGCTGATTGTCGTGATGTTAGCCATCATTTTGCTGTTCGATTTACTGGTCGGTGAAGCTCGCGTTTCTCGTTCCAAAGCCACTAATCAAGATTATTAGGAGACATCACCGTGGAAAAACAAAACTTTGTTGTACTCAAAAACATCTGCAAACGCTTTGGTAGCAATACCGTGATTGGCAACTTGGATCTTGAGATCAAAAAAGGCAGCTTGGTTACGTTACTTGGCCCTTCCGGTTGTGGGAAAACCACCGTTTTACGTTTGGTGGCTGGCTTAGAAAAACCGACCAGCGGGCAGATTTTCATAGATGGTGAAGATGTCACCGAACGCTCCATCCAACAACGCGATATCTGTATGGTGTTTCAGTCTTATGCCCTATTCCCGCACATGTCTCTGTACGAAAACGTGGCTTATGGCTTAAAGATGCTCAAGTTACCGAGTGAAGAAGTGCGTCAGCGAGTTGATGAAGCACTTAAAATTGTTGATCTCGAAGGAATGGGTGAGCGCTATGTTGACCAGATTTCCGGAGGCCAGCAGCAACGTGTTGCCCTTGCCCGTGCTTTGGTGCTCAAACCTAAGGTACTGCTATTTGATGAGCCGTTGAGTAACTTAGATGCCAACTTGCGCCGCAGCATGCGTGAAACGATTCGCGAACTGCAACAGCGTTTTGATATTACCTCGCTCTACGTGACGCACGATCAGGCAGAAGCTTTCGCGGTATCGGATACCGTTATCGTGATGAAACAGGGCGATATTATGCAAATTGGCACGCCACAAGAGTTGTATAAAGCGCCTAAGTCGATGTTTATGGCAAACTTTATGGGTGAAGCCAACATGTTCCAAGGCCATTTTGACGGGCAGCAGATCCACATTAATGGCTATGCAATTGATGCCGATCTTGAAGTGACGCGGGATAAGCCTACCGGCGAATATCAAATTGGTGTCCGGCCAGAAGCGATCACCTTACATATGCAAGGCAGCGAAAGCCAAGCCTGCCAAATCCTCAAATCCGCGTATATGGGTTCAATGTATGAAGTGACCGTAAAATGGCACGATCAAGAACTGCTGTTACAGCTCAATTCCGCGCAGTTTAATCACGCATTAACTCAGCACGCGTATTTAGTCTTTAACCCTCGCGGCCTATTTTTGCTGCCCTATGCAGAATAGTGATAACACCTTGTGTAAAGACGTCTCTCTCGACATTTAAACTCAAGTAGAGCAAGAATAACGCCACCCTGAGGTGGCGTTACTTTTAAGCTTCTTGGATGGGTAATACCTGTTTTACATACTCACCCGGTGCACTGTACAACACCGGATAGTCGGCATTGCCTAATGGATAAGGTTCAACTTTGCTGTCATCTGCAAAGCCGTTTAACCATTCATTCCAATGCACCCACCATGACCCTTCTCGGTGCTGAGCCGTTTCCAGCCAATCTTCCGCCGAATCATCCAAGGTGTCGTTAACCCAGTAACCATACTTACGTTTGTCAGGATGGTTAACGATTCCCGCAATATGCCCAGATTCACCCAGCACAAAGGTTTTGTTACCACCCGTACGCAATGCGCCGCGGTAAGTACCTTGCCACAGAGCAATGTGATCTTCCTTGGTGGAAATGAAATAACTCGGCACTTTGATTTTATCTAAATCAATCCAGACACCACCGACTTTCACGCCCTTATCCTGAACCAACTTGTTTTCAAGATAGAGCTCTCGTAACAAGAAGTTATGACATGCACCTGCCACGTTAGTGCTATCGCTATTCCAGTACAGAAGATCAAAATCAACCGGACTCTGCCCTTTCAGGTAGTTGTCCACGTAGTAATTCCAGTACAGGCTATTTTCACGCAGCAAACTGAACGTGACGCTGAGTGAGCGACCATCCATATAGCCTTTGGTATTATTTTGCAGTTCAATTGCTCGAATAATGGTGTCGTTGATGTAGGCTCCCACTTCTCCCGGTTGAGAGAAATCGAGCAACGTGGTGAAAAAGCTCGCGGTTTTGATGCGTTTTTTCATGCGTTTGGCCGCGTAGTAAGCGATGGTTGTCGCTAATACTGTTCCACCAATGCAGTAACCTGCCGCATTGATCTGCTCTTGCCCGGTGATCGATTCAATCGCATTCACCGCTTTAACAACGCCTTCGAGCACATAGTCTTCAAAATTGAGTTGGGCTTGCGCCGCACCCGGATTGCGCCATGAGATCATAAACACAGAGTGACCTTGCTCGACTAGCCAGCGCACCATGGAGTTTTTCTCACGCAAATCGAGAATGTAGTACTTGTTGATAAAAGGCGGAACAATCAACAGTGGCGTCACGGCCACTTGCTCAGTCAGAGGTTTGTATTGAATAAGCTCAAACACCTCATTTTTGAACACCACTTCACCCGGCGTGTTGGCCACATCTTCACCAAGGCGGAAAGCATTATTGTTGGTCATGCGGATTTTGAGAATATCGGCACTGGACGCGACATCCTCTTTCAGTTGCTCAAGACCCGCAATCAAGTTTTCACCGTTTTTCTCTAAGGTTAGACGCAGCAACTCTGGGTTCGTCGCAATAAAATTGCTCGGAGAAAGCGCATTGATCATCTGACGAGAGAAGAACAAAATCCGCTCTTTGGCTTTTTCATCAAGACCTTCGATAGCATTGATCGTGTCAAGATAAGTCTTACTGAACAGCAGATAGGATTGTTTGATGAAGTTGAAGAAAGGATCTTGCTGCCACGCTTCATGGCTAAAACGCTTATCCCCTTTTTCGGCTTCCATGATGGATTGAATTTTGGACTCTAGCACCACTTTTTGCCAAATCTGGAGTTGCTGCTCCCACCATTGGGTTTGCACTTTCAGCAGAGCTGCAGGTTGATTGGCGGCTTGCTCAAAGAACTTGAGCGAGTCTTCCAGATTCACTTCTTGCATCGCTTTATTGAGTGGGGAATTCACGGCGGCTTTGCTCTGTTCGACCTCTTTCCACCAACGCTGATTCACTTGTTGTAATTGGACAAGGTAGTCCGTAAAGGCATGTTGGAACATACACTTACTCCTTAAAACAGAAAAAAGCGCCGCCCGTAGGCGGCGCGAAATACAGTGTTACGCAGGGGTCACTGTCTTAAGGTTTTCAGAGGCAAGTTTTTCTACATCATCTTTAAACTCTTTCGCGATGTTTTGCAGTTTTTTGCTGTCATCCATCATTTGCTGAGAGAGTTTATTCAGCACGCCTAACTGCTGTGAGTTAAATGCAGTTAAAGAGGTTACATCCTTGATTTCACTGGCAGCTTTCATCTGCGCCAGACCTAACTCGCTATAAGTGCGGATGGCATTGAGTTGTAGCTCAGTCAGCACTTCAACATTCTTGGTCACCAACTTGTTGAACTTGATATACGGTTCGAAGTTCTTCTCAGTTTGATCGCTGAATGTTTTAAAAAATTCCGTGTACATACGTTATCTCCTAGTGAATGAATCTAAAGTTAAACTGTTTTAATCACGATCGCGGTGCCCATGCCACCGCCGACGCAGAGTGAAGCGACGCCATAATGTTTTTGGCGACGCTGTAATTCATGAAGCAGAGTAACCAGAATGCGGTTACCCGATGCCCCTAGTGGATGCCCTAACGCAATGGCACCGCCATTGACGTTGGCTTTTTCTAAAATCGCCTCAGGTTGAATCGCGTGTTGCTCAGCTAAACCGTAAACGACACCTAATGCTTGAGCGGCAAAGGCTTCGTTAAGTTCAAACAGATCAACCTGAGTGATAGATAATTCTGCTTTCGCTAATGCTTGAGTGACTGCACTCACAGGCCCTAAGCCCATGACTTTCGGATCCAACCCTGTTTGTGCATAACTCATAATTTCTGCGATAGGGGTTAAGCCTAATTTTTTTACCGCACTTTCACTGGCGATAATCACCGCACTGGCACCATCGTTAATTCCAGAAGCATTACCTGCGGTAACCGTACCTTGTGCATCGAACGCGGCGCGTAAGCCTTGCAATGCGGCCAACGTGGTCGTCGGTTTGGGGTATTCATCCGTATCAAACACGACGGTTTCACGGCGTTTTTTGACCGAAATAGGCACAATTTCTCGCTTAAAATGTCCGGCTTCAATGGCCGCTGTCGCTTTCATTTGGCTGGCTAACGCAAACTCATCTTGTGTTTGACGAGCGATGTCGTACTGTTTAGCGATATTTTCTGCCGTCACACCCATGTGATATTGATTGAAAACATCGGTCAAACCGTCATGGATGAGCAGATCTTTCACTTCAAACGCGCCCATTTTCTGCCCATCTCGTAAGCTGGCAGGCGTAACAAATGGGATTTGTGACATAACCTCAACACCAGCGGCCACAACGACAGAAGCATCTCCCGCTTTGATGTGCGCAACCGCATCCATCACCGATTTCATCCCACTGCCACACACCATGTTGATGCTGTAAGCTGGAACCGACTGTGGAACGCCAGCCGCTAAAGCCGCTTGACGCCCAACACCCATGCCTTGTCCGGCACTCACAACGTTACCAACAATCACTTCATCCACAGCTTCAGGTTTGAGTTGTGCGGCTTCAAGAGCGGCTTGGATGACTTGCCCTGCCAAAGCGCCTGCTGAACACTCTTTAAGTGAACCACCAAAGGCTCCGATAGCTGAGCGCTTTGCGCCCACGATATAGATCTTTTCCATACTTCCTCCTACTTAGCGCATGTATAAGCCGCCGTTCACCGACAAGGTTTCCCCTGTGATATAGGCGGCGGCGTCGCTGGCTAAGTAACTGACGGCATTGGCTATCTCTTCCGGCTTAGCCAAGCGTTTCATGGGTACTTGATCCACAATCGATTGCAAAACTTCAGCGCGCATTTGCTCAACCATTGGCGTCAGCGTATAGCCAGGTGCAATCACGTTAACCGTCACACCGTATCGTGCGCCTTCTGCAGCTAATGCTTTAGAAAAACCAATCATCCCAGCTTTGGCTGCCGAATAGTTAGTTTGACCAAACTGACCTTTGAGACCATTAACCGAGGAGATATTGATGATTCGACCAAACCCTTTTTCACACATAGCGGCAAACAAAGGCTGGGTGACATTGAATACGCTATTGAGGTTAGTATCTATGACCTCTTTCCATGCTTGATGGGGCATTTTTTTGAACACACTGTCACGCGTGATACCTGCGTTATTAACCACCACATCAATGGTGCCTTCTTCTTCAAGCAGTTTGGCTAAACGCTCAGCACACTCTTCGGTATTGGTGACGTCTAGCTCTAAGAGGCGCACTTGATCCTCGGTAAATTGCTTTTCATTAAACCAATCTAACGCACATTGGTAATTGCCCGTATAGTAAGTGGCAATAACTCGATAACCTTCACTGACCAACTGGGTTGAAATTGCAGAACCAATCCCGCCTTTCGATCCTGTGATCAAAGCGATTTTTCTCATTCAAGACTCCATTCTCAACAGCAATATTAGATTTATACCTTTCCAACTCCGACACTCAGTATGGTTTGAATTGGCGAAGGTATATTACGCTCAACATGAAATAAAAAATGCTTATTAGTAAGTAGTTCTATAACCAAATTATTTATTAAATAATCAGTTAGATAGGTTATTCGAATTACTTACCCTATTTAACCCTAATCGAGGTTTATGACATTTCAAATTCAGTTTCGTGTATTTTTATAAAAGTTGATCAATATCGCTATTCAAATGAAATGATAATAAAATGTTAAATAAATAAATGTTATTGAAAGATAAGAAGTTTTAACTCAAAAATTCAGAGCACCATAAAAATAAATCCATTTTATCAGTGAGTTAGAATCAAAAATGGTTACATAAGAAACATTAAACGTAACACATTTTCAATGTATTAATGATAGATAACACAGCTTCGAACAATAGCGATTTAGTCTCTGATTACAGACGTGCTATTAATAGGAATGACATTAATCATTTTATATCAGGATAGCGTTATTATTATCAGCAATTAAACCAACAAATATTGAATTAACAAATATAACTA
>NZ_WPDC01000107.1:0-9897 GCF_035615595.1 Vibrio sp. R-1
CCCGAATCAGCTGACCTTCTTCCAGTTTACTGATATCGACCTGTACCGGTGCGCCAGCCGCTTTAGCCTTAGCACTGGGATTCCAGGATTTGATGAAGGGGACTGCCGCAAAAACCGCACCGACACCACCGACAACGCCCGTGGCCACGGTAAGAAAACGCCGGCGACTGCTGTTTACAGGCGCATTGTTCATCCCTCTATCTCCCATCGCTCCCGCTTGGATCACCAACTGTGATGCTTCCGGAATTGTCATGAAATAGCGAATAATGTCACGATGAGTCAGGGTAACTGGCCCACCTTGGGCAATCTGCTTTTCAAACAATGGTACGACTGAGCCTGAGGAGCCCAGCACATTACCAAATCGCACCATACAAAAGCGGGTTTTGCTTTGCCGTGCAGACAACGCCTGCAATACCAACTCAGCCAGGCGCTTGGTTGTCCCCATAGTGTTGGTCGGCCGCACCGCTTTATCGGTGGAAATCAACACAAAGGTTTCAACGCCACTATCGATCGCCGACTCAGCGCAGTACAAGGTACCAAACACATTATTACGCACCCCTTCCACCACATTATGCTCAACCAGAGGCACATGTTTATAAGCAGCCGCATGATAAACCGTTTGAATACCAAAGGACTTCATCACCATCTGTAAGCGATTCTGACGCTGCACCGAGCCCAACAGAGGGATCACTGAGACATCCAAACCTTCTTTATCACACAGCGTCGATAGCTCTTTCTCAATGGCATACAGGGCATATTCAGACAGTTCAAATAGAACCAATTTGGCTGGCTTATATCGAACAATTTGACGACAAAGCTCAGAGCCGATCGATCCTCCCGCCCCAGTGACCATAACTGCTTTGCCTGTAATGTTCTCCGCCATCAATTTGGCATCAGGAGCAACTGGATCACGGCCTAGCAAGTCATCAATCGATACTTTTTTGAGATTACTGATTTGTGCTCGACCTTCGACTAAATCGACCATGCCCGGAATAGAGAGAACTTCACACGGTAAATGCTCTAAACGAGTAATCACTTTCTGCCTTTGTGACTTACTGACGCTCGGCATCGCCAAAAGAATTTTCTTTATACCATAGCGATCTACTAGGTAACTCAGTTTATCCGAGGGATAAACTGTTACACCATGAATGACAGCCTTATGCAAGCGAGGATTATCATCCACAAATGCCACAGGAAAATATTCTTTTGCCTGCATTAATGCTGGCAATAATTGTCGGCCAGATTCACCAGCGCCATAAATCAAAACAGGCGCACTACCCTTAACTCCATAGTTAAGTATCATTCTAAAAAGCAATCTAGAGCCTGATGTCAGTAAAAGTAAAACCAAAAAATAAATTCCGACAACAGTGCGCGGCAACATTATGGATAGCGAATATGATATAACGACAAGAGATAACGTTGAGGCCAGAATACCAACTGATATTAGCAACATTATCTTTGCACTAACATACCGTAAGACTGCCCGATAAAGCCCAATCCTGATAAATATAAACACGGTAAATATGGTAAGAATAGCTGCAGCAAACCACATCGGTGCACTAAGAAAAGCCGTTTGCTCATCAAGCCTCAACCAATAAGACAACCAAAATGAGAATATCACCATAACTACATCAATGCAGATGATGATACCTCTCTTAACAATTCTTGGCAGCTCCAATATTCTATCAATCATCCTACACTACCTTATTATCGCGACAAAATCTTAATAATAGTTTTCCAAATTATCACACAATCATACTTTACTGAATTGTTAGCAACATAATCCAAATAATATCTTTGCTTGATTGGAAGAATTATATCTATATAAGCCCTACGTGGGTCATCATAACTAGACAAAATCTCATTTTCATCTACCATTTCTATAGATGCTAAATCAGTTATCCCTGGTCTAACCGATAAAACTTTTTCCCTTATATCATCAGGATACTCATCAATAAACTCCCTCACTTCCGGTCTTGGGCCAACCAAACTCATTGTTCCAGAAAGAACATCTATCAATTGAGGCAGCTCATCGATTTTGTACTTCCGTAAATACCATCCAACTCTGGTTACCCTAGCATCTTGACCAACTGTTATTCGTCCTTTTTTTTCTGAATCGATAAACATCGTTCTAAATTTATGTATTCTAAAATCTTTCCCAAATCTCCCAACTCTATGCTGCCTAAAAAAAACACTCCCTTTAGAATCAGCAACAATTAACATTGACACAATGATAAAAACAGGAAATAGAAAAAGCAGGCCTAAGCCTGCCACGATAACATCAAAAACACGCTTCATTTAATATAAAATACCATTACATAAATAATTGTCTAATCGATTCGATAACGAACAACTGATCTTGATCCGTCATTTTAGTATAAAGAGGAATAGATATTTCATTTAAATAACACTCCTCAGAAACTGGAAAGTCACTGGCGTTCAAATTATATGTATCACGCCAAACCGGTTGCTTATGCAACGGTATAAAATGGACAGAACAACCAATTCCAAGATCTGATAACTTCTTAATAAAATCATCGCGATTAATAGCCGAATCAGTTTTTAAGCGGATAGGATATAGATGCCAAGCATGAATATCACTAGCATTAGTAGGCCATTCAGGCAATTCAAGTGGCAATTCTTTTAACGCATCATCGTAAATTTTTGCCATTCGTTGACGTTTTTTCTGAAAATCATCGATCTTTCTAAGTTGATGAATACCGATTGCCGCACAGATATCAGGCATATTGTATTTAAACCCTGGAGCTACAACCTCATAAAACCAAGAAGGAGTTTTAGACTGGTACCGGTCAAAAGCGTCACGACTGATTCCATGTAAACGCATTACCTTACAACGCTCAATTATATCTTTATTTTTTGAAACAACCATTCCGCCTTCACCGGTTGTCATAGTTTTATTGGCGTAGAAGCTAAAAACCGTAGCATCTGAATCAAGCGTTCCTATCTTACTTCCTTTATATGTTGTAGGAAATGCATGAGCGGCATCCTCGACAACCTTTAGGTCATATTTTTTAGCAATTGATAAGATTGAATCCATGTCACAAGCTAATCCAGCGAAGTGTACTGGAATAATCGCCTTTGTTTTATTAGTAATAGCCTTCTCAATGGCATCAACTGATATATTAAATGTTTTACGATCTACATCAACAATTACAGGATCAGCACCAAGGTACCTGACAATTTCGGCAGTAGCAGTGAATGTATATGATGGGACAATAACTTGGTCTCCAGGTTTTACGCCAACAGCTTCAAGAGCCAAATGTAAGCCCGACGTAGCAGAGTTAACAGCTAATGATTGAACGTTCGCTCCTAGGTAATTAGAAAATTCTTGTTCAAATTGCTTAGCCTTAGGACCTGTCGTAATCCAACCTGAACGTAAAGAGTCAATTACCTCTGCAATTTCTTCTTCGCCAATTTCAGGTAACGCAAAAGGAATAAAATTTTTCATTTAAAATACCTTTTCAAAAAAGATAATAACGATCCACATCCATAAGAAATATGATAAGACAAAAATATAAAAGGAAGAAATACTTTACCTATAAAACTTCGCCCATCTCGAATTGAAAACAAAATAGAAATAAGAAAATAAGAAAATAAGAAAGATAAATATATATAATCACCAGTAGCAAAGAAAAGAGAAAAAGATACAATTAAATACAAAACAAAAAAAAGTGGCACGATATGTCTAAAATAATATGCTCCAGACATAACAACCCAAAAACCATCAAGAAAACCTTTCTTTATGAAATCTTTAAAATTATCTCTAACATAATACTCAACAAATAAACTATTATCTGTATATAATGACAAATTATTGCTTAAAACTCTCTTATGAAAATCAATATCTTGATTTCTATCTAATACTTCATTAAAAAGTCCAACATCAAAAAACACATCTTTATTATATAAAGCAAAGACAGCCGTATCTGTTTTTTTTAGTCGATTATTTTTGTCTACGCACCTAAATGGAGAATTACCAACACCAAATTTCGATGCATAAAAATCCGCTACAATTGAACCAAACTTAGTTTTATAAGAATTAGTTAATACACCTCCAACACCAACAACGCTATCATCAAACTGCATAATATTAAAATAATCATCTAATAATTTAGATATATAGTTATTTGGAATATCACTATGTGCATCAACTCTACACACAAACTTACCATTAGCTTCTAGCACCCCAATATTCCAACCCGTAGCAAGAGTTCTTTTTTTATTATTGATAATTTTATGCTTAATGTTACTATGTTTAGAAAAAACATCCTGAACAATAGATATTGTATTATCAGATGAATCCCCATCTACAATAATCAATTCAAATTTATCTAATCCAACATCTTGATTAATAAATGCCAAAAGAGATTTTTCAATATACTTCTCTGCATTAAAGCAAACTATAATTAAAGATACTAGAACATCACTCACAAATACCACTCCTCATAAAATATAGTTTTCTTTTCCCTGAGTGAACTGAATCAACAAACAAAAATCTATTATCAACCGAGATCCTTGGATGTAAGTCACATCGAGAATAAGAAAAAAAACTCATTGACTCATAAAACAATCCAAGCTCGCGATAATCATTTTTGACAAGGTCATAAACAAACAACTTTTTAATTCTATTTTTATCTGGGTAAGTATCAGATATAATATATCTATTATGAACTATAGTAGGATGTCCATCAGAATATTTTCTTGCATCAAAAAACAATTTCTCTGTATTACAGGATTCAATTGACAATCTATAATAATTAAGCGAATCTATTTCTGCACCAAAAAAACCTATAATTTCATCATTCCCATTCCAACAACAATGACTAATAATCGATTCATTTATTAGGACTCGAACATTATCATTTATTAAATTCCAATGTATTAACCTTTCACGCTTTCCTTTAGGTGTATAGTATCGATGTATGAACATAACGGAACGTCCATCGGGAGCAAACATAAAATGATTGACCACATGTTCAACATCAATATTACATTTAAAATTAGTTCTCTTTAGCATTTCGTCTAAGGATAAAAATAATTCTATTCCGCCCGTGTTCAAATTAATGATTGAAATATCTGTAGAAAATGATTTCTTATTATAATAACCATAATCGCTATCATATTTAGCCAGCCATGAGAAATCTAACGTCACAGCCTTGTAATTATTCACATCATAAATCGGATAGTTTATTTTTTTTATAACCTTCATCAAAGACAAAGAATAGACAACACTAATGTATCCATTATTTTCATAGTCATTAAAAATTATATTGTCATCATCAATCCACATTAATCGGCTTCCCTGCTGCCAATTAAATGCTCGCGTATCATATAGCTTATAAACTTTGTTATTAAGAAGGTCTTTTACGCAAATAGATATATACTTAACTTTCTTTGGGTGTCGTTTAGTGCTAAACGCACTAGAGTGGAACAATACATACCGCCCATTAGAGCTCATTGGACTATGGTCATAATAGCCAAAAAATGATTCTTCAGAATCATCAATTGAAATCTCGTATATTTTTGATTGAATAACCGTCTTATTTTTATTCAAAATAATTCCGAATAATGATGCGATATATAAATAAAAGAACTTAATAACATCCCTTACCTTAGGATACTTACTCAAGGCTAAGGAAATTTTTCTTTCAACATATTCTAACAACATATTCTCATCCTAGAATTACGTATAAAAACCACCGATAAAAAAATAGAAATATAAATATATATCGCTGGCGTCAATATATACTCATTAAAAAAGACATAGAAAGCCAAAGCAAAAACGCACCCTTTACCAATATACCCTCCGCATTTAAAAATTGGAGACAGCATTATATAAAATACAGAAATAAGCAAAATAAAACCAATAATCCCTAACTGAGCCGAATAAGATAAATAAAAATTATGCGCCAACCCAAAGTTGGTACTTCCTAAAAACTTTTTATCTATAGCCTTTACATAATTTGCAACACCTAATCCAGTGCCAATTAAATAATTTTCTTTTAAAACATCAACCCCAATAAATACTAACTCAACTCGACGATAATCATTCTGACTTTTTGTAAGAGTGTTACCACCAGAGAATATAACCTGTGACGAAGACAGCATTCGTTCAAGACGAGTGCCTATATCAGTAAAAGAAATACCTAAAGTTAGAAGAGGAACAAAAAACAATGATATTAATAACTTTTCCTTCTTTGTTAACTGAAGAAAAACAAAAAACAACGATATAGCAAATGATATTATTCCTGCTCGGCTATCTAGAAAAAGAAAGAACAGAGAGTACAATACAGATGAGACATACCAAGACTTTCGACCACGATAAAAGTATGAATATACACAATAAAAGCACACTACTATAATTGCGGTGGCATTTCTATTTAAATAAACTATAAAATTACTATCTTCAGAATAACCAATAAATAATTTTACAACTCCACAGATAATACCAAAACACATTACAACATTTATATTTCTAACCGAATGAGTTAAATAAAGCTCATCTTTACCAATGCAAAATGATACCAAAAGAACCAAAGCTATAAAATTAGAAAAAAACGATAATAAAATTACGACACCTGAGATATCCGCTGATAACAACAACATCTGAATGCTGATATAAATCAGGAATATGATGCCTAAAAATAATAATTTCTTTGTCCACAGAGAAACGTGAAACCTCAACGTTATTATAGATGTTAAAGCAACAAAGAAATAAAATATTAGATCTGAAATATAGCCAATAGGAACTCCAAAAAAACGCTCTAAATCAGAGTTCATTTGTCCATAAAAAAAAACCGGAAGGATATTAAATAACAAAAGTACAGGATATAGGTATATTAACATACTTAACCTTTATTAGACTTCCAATCGAGTCTAAACATATTAATGGAACGATATAAAACAACAACAGATTAATATAACAACCGCTACTGACCATTAATAATAAAATAAAAGAAAATTGGGACAAAGATCATCATTAGTGAATACTTATCATGAAGAATTTTCCCACAATCTTTTTTCACAGAAATAATATAAAATATTCCAATCACTAATGTTGCAATGGCACTTCCAAAAACCGCCCCACTCCATCCATACCGAGGTATAAAATAAAAGAAAACCGCTATTGAAATGACCACACCAATACAATACGATTTAACTCGCTCGCTTTGATTTCCACTACACACAAGATAAAGTTCATTTATTAGCCAAAAATTATATTTAATAAGAGCCATAAACATTATCAAAAATGTTGCAGAAGATATTACCTTATACTCATCACCAAACAATATCCCTACGAAATAGATGCCAAAAAAATAATAGCATAAACATAGTAATAAGACTAACAGTGATATATATCGTTGTAATTTCCTTATATTACCCCATTCAGAATTTTTCAGATAATAAGAAAATGAAGGCAATAAAACAGTATAAATAACATTAAACACTATCATTAGACCGGTATTAACCCTAGTTACCACCTGATATATAGCAACACTATTATAAGAGAAATATTCTTTTAATATAAAAAGGTCAATACTAGATAAAACAACATTTAGTAACACCAGAATAGCGAACGGAGTTGCATCCAAAAAATCTTTATAAACTAAAAGACTTGGTCTTTTTATATGAAAACATGGCACATTGCATTTATGTGATGAGAAAACCAAAAGCGAAATTGAGTATATGAATATTGATATCGCACTATAATATAGAGGTTCGATAAACAGAGATAAAAATAAATTACACCCAATATATATAATTGTTGAGTAGATATTTATATATAATTCACATCTAAACCGACCAACAGCCTGTAGCAAGCTAAATCTACCACTTGAAATACAAACAAAATATGCAGATGAAATATAAACAAGCAGAGTTAATGAAATTGAATCAGAAACATAAGAATAAAACATGAAGATTATAAAAATGAAGAAAAAAACATATGTTTTAACTCCATCACTTCTGGATAATAATTCTGATGCAGAATAACTATTATCAGAAATATCTTTCACTAATTTTGTTCTAAATCCATAATCAGAGAAGTTAAGCACAAACCAATAAACAGTAAACACATAGCTAATAATACCAAATGTAGTAATATCTGACACATGTGCGAAATAAACAAAAACTCCTATTTGAAATATTGCTTTAAGTAAAAATGTACCACCTGCATCAATCATTTTTCTAAACATACACTGACCATTTAGAATAAACACATGGATTTTCACCCCTGCATTAATAACAGAGGTGAAATAGATTATTTATTCATGTTAATATAATTTAGCCTTTTAAAAATCTCACATACCACGGCATTGAAAGTCGTAATCCCTCTCTGATTTTTATATTTGGTCTATACTTTAGTAAATCTATAGCCTTAGTAACATCAGCCTGAGAATGCCTAACATCTCCAGATCTAAACTCTCTATACTTAATGCTCAATTTATCGATATGGTGAATTAAATTAAGCTCATCATAAATGTAACCAGATAATTCATTTAACGTTGTTCTATCACCAACTGCAACATTATATATATTATCTTTAGCACTGTCCTTCGCTAATGCAGATAATATATTCATTTGTATAACATTATCTATATAACAAAAATCACGACTCGTTTCACCATCGCCATTAATATATACGTCATCACCTTTAAGCATTGCTGCTGTCCATTTTGGAATTACTGCAGCATAAGCTCCATTAGGATCTTGACGACGACCAAATACATTAAAATAACGTAATCCAATAGTTTTAAAACCATATGTTCGAGCATATACCTGAGCATAAATCTCGTTAACATATTTAGTAACTGCATAAGGAGAAAGTGGATTACCAATGTTTTCCTCTACTTTTGGTAGTGCGGGATGATCTCCATAAGTTGAGCTTGATGCAGCATAAGTAAAACTTTGTACTTGTGCATTTTTAGCCGCATGTAAGATATTCAAAAATCCAGTAATATTAGTTGCATTGGTTGTTATAGGATCAACAATTGAACGAGGTACAGAACCTAGCGCAGCCTGATGTAAGACATGATCAACACCTTTCATAACTTGCTCACAGGTAGTGAGATCTCGAATATCACCTTCTATAAAGCAAAATCGACTCCACTGTTCAGTGGAAACTAATGTTTTAACTTCATCAAGATTATATTGATGTCCCGTGGAAAAGTTATCTAACCCAATAACAACCTGGTTTAATTTAAGTAACTTTTCTAAAAGATTTGATCCTATAAAGCCAGCGACACCAGTAATTAACCAAGTTTTCGGTGAAAAAATTAACTGCTGTGTAATCTCTTCATAGCGAGACATATAAATATCCATGTATATTAATCAAGTGCTAAACCTAGCATAAAATGCTGAGGTGTATCATATCAAAGAGGATTTGATTTTTTTAATCACTCTTACAAGCGCATATCGATACTTTTTTTATCAAGCACATATTTTAAATCGAACAAAACGTGCTCGTCTTTACCTAATGCACGAATAGCGCTCTCTCCCATCTCGCGAAACTCATTGTGTGCAACAGCGATAATTATTGCATCATAATGATTAACTTTAGGATCTTCACATAAAGTTAATCCATATTCATGTTGTGCCTCATCGGTAGAACACCATGGATCTATAATATCTATATTGATATTGTATTCTTTTAACTCTGAAATAATATCAATCACTTTAGTGTTTCGTAGATCTGGGCAATTCTCTTTAAATGTAAGCCCCATCACTAACACATTCGCCCCTTCAACTTGAATCCGTTGTTTCAACATTTTTTTGACTAACTGGGAAACGACATACTGCCCCATACTATCATTTAAACGACGTCCGGCTAAAATCATCTCTGGATGATAGCCGACACTTTGCGCTTTATGTGTAAGA
>NZ_WPDC01000108.1:0-9896 GCF_035615595.1 Vibrio sp. R-1
TAGTGTATCTATGCACATGGGGATGAACTCACTTGCCGTCTACCTGCAACTCTAAGTAGTTTGACTCTAGCGTATTAAAACAGTCGATTAAGACCATTTAAGGCTGCAACACGGAAGGCTTCGGCCATCGTCGGGTAGTTAAAGGTGGTGTTCACGAAATACTCAATGGTATTGGCTTCCCCTTTTTGTTCCATGATCGCTTGGCCGATATGAATGATTTCTGCGGCACGCTCACCAAAGCAGTGAATACCTAAAATCTCTTTGGTTTCGCGGTGGAACAGGATTTTTAAGCTGCCGATATCTTTGCCCGCAATTTGCGCGCGCGCCAAATGTTTGAAAGAAGCGCGTCCCACTTCATAAGGCACTTTAGCCGCCGTCAGCTCTTGCTCGGTACGACCCACGGAACTGATCTCTGGGATGGTATAGATACCGGTTGGGATATCTTCAGTCAACAAATGTGCCGCTTGGCCATGAATAATGGCTTGCGCGACAAACCGACCTTGGTCATAAGCGGCGCTGGCAAGGCTTGGGTAACCAATGACATCACCCACCGCATAAATGTGTTCAACTTGAGTCTGGTAATTGGCGTTGACGACTAACTGGCCTCGCGAATCGGCTTGTAAGCCAACCGACTCTAAATTGAGCTTATCAGTATTACCGGTGCGCCCGTTTGCGTACAACAAGCAATCGGCGCGCATTTTTTTGCCCGACTTCAGATGGACAATCACCCCATCGCTGGTGCCTTCCACCTTGTCGTAAGTTTCATCATTGCGGATCACCACACCACTGTTCCAAAAGTGGTAAGAGAGCGCATCAGAGACTTCATTATCCAGAAACGACAGTAAGCGATCACGGGTGTTGATCAGATCCGTTTTGACATCCAAGCCGCGGAAGATAGAGGCGTATTCACAACCAATCACCCCAGCACCGTAAATAATGATATGGCGAGGATCATGTTCGAGGTTCAGAATCGAGTCGCTGTCATAAATACGCGGGTGACCAAAATCGACATCTTTCGGGTGATAAGGGCGTGAACCGGTGGCGATAACAAATTTATCGGCACTGTAGGTGTCGATGCTGCCATCGGCTTTTTTGACAGCTACGGTGTGAGCATCAATAAAGTGCGCAGCGCCAAAAATCAGCGTGCATTGATTGCGATCGTAAAAGCCTTGGCGCAGGCGCGTTTGTTTATCAATCACGCTTTTGGCGTGACTTAAAATGGTCGAAAACGTAGCGTGAATGCTGGAGTTGTTTTTGCAAAACAGCGGGTTGCTATTGAACTCAATAATGCGGCTTACCGCGTGACGTAGGGCTTTCGATGGGATGGTGCCCCAATGAGTACAACCTCCGCCGACACTGCTCTCTTTTTCTATGATAGCGACATTTTTTCCCCCTTTGGTCAGCCCCATGGCTGCCCCTTCTCCGCCCGGACCGCTACCGATCACAATGACGTCAAAGTGGTTTTTCTGTCCCATAGTGAATCCTTGTTATATTTGCTTAACATTGCTGTTGCGAGATTTTAACGCATTCCCTGACCTGGAAACATGCTGCAAGGTGCAGAGAGTGGAGGGGATCACGCCTTCATTGCAAAACAGGTGCTCAACCTTGCTTGATTCCAATCGCTTTTGATTACATTGAGTTAGCATCAGCACCATTATTATCTGGTATCCGGTTGCGAAAATGGCTGCTGTCTCATACTGACGAGCTTTGTTGCTTAGACAAGCCAACCAATCAGGTTATAGTATGAACCACATTTTTCGACTTAGCTGAGAACTGATTGGAATGAAATCGTTGGGAATCCGAGCACAACAAAAAGAAAAGACGCGCCGCTCTTTAATTGATGCCGCGTTTAGCCAACTGAGCGCTGACCGAAGTTTCTCTAACCTGAGTCTACGTGAAGTCGCCCGAGAAGCGGGCATTGCGCCGACCTCGTTTTATCGTCACTTCAAAGACATGGATGAACTGGGTTTAACCATGGTGGATGAAGGTGGTCTGTTATTGCGTCAGTTGATGCGTCAAGCTCGCCAGCGCATCGTCAAAGAAGGCAGTGTGATCCGCACTTCAGTGGAAACCTTTATGGAGTTCATTGAGAGCAGCCCTAACGTATTTCGTTTGTTGTTGCGAGAACGTTCTGGTACTTCCTGCGAGTTTCGAGCGGCGGTAGTGCGTGAAATTCAACACTTTGCGGCTGAACTCACCGAATATCTGGTTGCCACAGGCATGACGCGGGAAGAGGCGATGACTCAAGCAGAAGCTTCCGTCACCTTGGTCTTTAGTTCAGGCGCAGAAGCGCTCGATTTGGATCGCCGTGAACGCGATGAACTGGCCGAGCGTTTGATCATGCAACTGCGCATGCTGGCCAAAGGGGCACATTGGTATCGTAAAGAGCGTGAACGTCATCGCCTGAAAGGCGCGTTGGAATAAGTGCAATATCCAAAATAAAAGAGGAAAAAGGAAAGAGAGATGTCGAGAGAAAACAACGTTCAGTCCACTCGCGCAGAGCGTAAAACATTAATACTGGCGCTGGTCGCGGGAATGTGCAGTGATGCTTTGCTTTCATGGCTCACCATGAGTTCAGTGCCATTTTCTCTGTTTGCTTTGATAGCTTTAGTACTCTCAGCTCAGATGCTTTATCAAGAGTATTTGGCTCATCCGGTGGCGGAAGAGGTGCCATTAGTCGGCCTCGGCTGTTTCTTCGTCGGGGCTTTTGGTCACTCGGCTTTTATCAAAGCACAATACCCGCAAGAAGGGTCGAACTTTTTCTCCATCGTCATAGTACTGCTCCTGATCTTTTGGATTGGGCGTAAGCTCGGTTACATCGGTAAGCCACGCTAAACAAAAAACGAGCCATCTGGCTCGTTTTTTATACGGTTACTTTTTGCGTTCTAACATCACACCCGCTTCCATATGGTGGGTGTAAGGAAATTGGTCGAAGAGAGCAAAGCGCACCACTTGATGGGTTTCCCCCAAGACTTGTAAGTTCTCTTGCAGCGTTTCTGGGTTACAAGAGATGTACAGAATGCGCTCATAACCTTGCACCATCTTACAAGTGTCGATATCCATGCCTGAGCGTGGTGGGTCGACAAAAATAGTGTTGCAACGGTAGCTTTGCAGATCGACTCCCGCATCCTTCAAGCGATTGAATTCGCGTTTGCCTTCCATCGCCTGAGTAAACTCTTCTGCCGACATGCGAATGATCTGCACGTTGCCGATCTGGTTCGCGGCAATATTAAATTGCGCGGCTTCAACAGAAGGTTTGGCTAATTCGGTTGCCAGTACTCGCTCAAAGTTTTGCGCTAATGCGAGTGAGAAGTTGCCGTTACCGCAATACAGTTCAAGCAAATCCCCCTTGCTCTCTTGAGTACAATCGACCGCCCACTCCAACATTTTTTCGGCGACCTTCGCATTAGGTTGGGTAAAACTGTTTTCGACTTGCTTATATACATAAGGCTGGCCATTGACCTGTAATTTCTCCACCACGTAATCACGATCCAGCACTACTTTCATTTTGCGAGCACGGCCGATTAAGTTCAGGTTGAATCCTTCATCGTTCAGGCGCTGTTTGAGAGCTTGCGCTGCAGTGATCCATTCTTCGCTGAGTTGTCGATGGTACAGCAGTGAAACCAAAATCTCGCCACTGAGGGTTGAGAGGAAATCAACCTGAAACAGTTTATGGCGCAGAATAGGGCTGCCTTTCATCGCATCCATCAGCAGAGGCATCAAATCGTTAATCAGGCGGCTCGCCGCTGGAAATTGATCCACGCGGTACTTTTCGCGCGTCTCTTGATTAAACATGATGTAGTACATGTCATCGCCTTCATGCCAAATCCGAAATTCAGCACGCATACGATAATTCGCCACTGGCGACTCAAACACTTCCAGCTCAGGCATGGAGTAATCAACAAACATCGCTTTTAAACGGGCGATTTTGTCTGCCAATTGAGCTTGGTAGAGTTCAGGGTTTACATCAAGAGTCGCCATTCGGGTACCTTTTTATGGGCTATTACAGAAAGAGCGCAGATTTTATTCAATCTCGGCCGCTTGTCCAGTTTTGCCCAAATATTGATTGGGATATTCAGTGTAAAGCCTAGCGGATCGGAATCTGTACTGGACAATTTTTCATTCACTCAATACTATCAGCGCCAAGCTGGTGCTATTTAGATGCCTGGATGGCTAAAAATGGCTGAAAAGGGAATCCGGTGTAACACCGGAACTGACGCGCAGCGGTAAGAGAGAACGAACGCTCAAACGACACTGCTTTTCGAGTGGGAAGTCGAGCCAGTAGGCCAACAGTGCTCTCAAGTCCGAAGACCTGCCAGCAACTGAGTTATGCAGTGGTATTGCACTCGGTAGGATTCACGCGATTTAGGACAACATAATGCAAAAATCAGCACTGGCGATCGCTCTAGCATCGCTGCTTACCCCTATCTCTTATTTACACGCCAACGAAGCACAACCTCAAGAAACGGTTGTTGTGACGGCAAATCGTTTTGAGCAAGTAGAATCATCGGTTCTCTCTTCGGTGACGGTTGTCTCTCGTCAGGAAATTGAAGCTTATCAAGCGAATTCTTTAACGGAAGTACTACGCCGAGTACCTGGTGTCGAAATTGCCCAAAATGGTGGGCGCGGACATAGTGCTTCTGTTTTTATACGTGGAACCAACAGTAATCATGTTTTGGTGTTGGTGGATGGTATTCGTATTAATTCCTCTGCGGGCGGTGTGGCACTTAACCGTTTTCCGATAGGTCTTGTTGAGCGCTTAGAAGTCATTCGTGGGCCTAATGCTGCTGTATATGGGTCAGATGCGATTGGTGGCGTTATCAATATCATTACTCGCTCGCACCGCGGAGATGATGCAAAACAAGTTTCTCTCGGAATCGGAAGTCTTTCTTCTAAAAAAGCGGATGTGATCGCTAAGGCTGATGTTGAAGAGAGCGGGCATTTTCAAGTCGCGGCGGGTTTTGAGCAAACGGATGGATACGATATTAAGAATACAGGGAACGGTACTCAATATGGATTTGACGGCCAAAACCTAATGGCAGGTTATGAGCATCAGCTCAATGAGCAATGGCTTGGCTATTTTTCGGCGAGTTGGTTTGATAGTGATGCTCAATATGATGAGTCCGGTTCTGTAAAGCATGGCTACTCGCAAAATGAAAGTTTCACTGGGCAATTAAATTTCCAAGGCGAGCAGCTAAAAAGTTTAGTAAGTCTGAATTATCAGCAAACTGAAAATCTGGATTACTCGCTATCTGAAGGTAAAGCTAACGCAAGCACTAAAGCCAATATCACCATGACTCAATTGCAGTGGGCTAACTTGTATCAGCTGACCGAAAACGCTGAAGTCGGTGCGGGAGTGGATGCTCGTCGAGAGAGTCTTGCTGATGATGCTAAGAATTATGGTACTTCTCATAAATTGGCGGGTGAAAGCCGAGATACTCAGGGTTTATTTGCTTCTGGTCGAGTATATGTTGATAGTTGGACATTTGAGTCTGGAGTCCGTTATGACAAGCATGATAAGTATGACCACTATACAACATGGTCATTAGCAGCAGGGTATCAACTCAATGATGAGCACCGTATTCGTGCCGCCTACGGTACTGCTTTCAAAGCGCCGACTTATTCTGACCTCACTACTACGCCTGATTTGAAGCCTGAAGAGTCTAAGAATATTGAATTTGGCGTGTCTGGGGTTTATTCATTCGCAAGCTGGAATGCTTCGGTATACGACAACAAAGTAGATAATCTAATTATTTGGTATAAGCCTGCTTTATCTTCAGGCCGCTGGTATTCAGATAACACCGATGCTCGTATTAAAGGATTTGAATTTGATGTGAACTTCAATACGGGACCTGTAAACCATATGTTGGTGGCTGAGTTTAAAGATCATAAAGATGATAATGGTGTCCAACTGTCACGTCGTGCTAAGCAAAATTACAAATGGATTAGTTCATTAAGTTTTGGACAATTTGATTTAAATGCTACCTACACCTATACAGGTAAGCGTTTAGATCTACCTACGGCAACGCCAAAGGACGAAGACTATATTTCGGCAACTAATCTGTGGGATATGTCAGTCGGATACTGGGTAAGTCAGGATATGACTCTTCGCGGCCGAATTGAAAACGTATTCAATGAGCAATATGAAAGTGCGATTGGCTACAAGGCTCCCGAGCGTGCGTACTATTTCAATGTCTCTTATCAGTTTTAAATTCAGGCATTGTCTTTAACCATAAAAAGCCAGTCAGAACATCTGACTGGCTTTTATTGTTTAATGCGTCATGTTAGTAGCGAGCCACCAAACTGACATTGTTAAACTCAGTGGTGCCATAGAGTGTAATGAAGTGGCGACCTTCTCGGGTATTCGGAAAGGAACAAACTTCATTATTGCCGTTGCGGTAAGATGCGCAATCCCAAGCAAACGGTTCTGGTTCAATACCTAGACGAACATAGAGATCAAGATTACCTGTACCTCCGTTGGTCTCGATACTCAAGCGACGACCTGCAGGCACATCAATATAGAATTTTTTCAATTCACCTTGCTTGCCACTGATGCCTGTAACCACTTTACCATTAGTCAATTGGCTGTCAGGCTGCGGTTGTGGCTCTGGCTGCGGATTTGGCTCAGGATTCGGAGTGGTATTGTTATCGGTCAAACTATACAGCAGCTTATTTGGTGTTCCTTGAGTGTCGCTGACTTTGCCTTTGGTTGATCGGTCGCTAAGCAGCGTTTTGATTTGATTCGGAGAGAGGTTCTTATTCTCTTGTAAGTACAAGGCTGCGACACCAGCTACATGGGGTGAGGCCATAGACGTACCACTCATAGTCGTCGTGCCACCTTTATGCGACGCCGAAGTGACGTCAGATCCTGGTGCGAAGATCTGTACACAATTACCCCAGTTCGAGAAGTTAGAGCGACCATCATTATTGGTCGTTGAACCTACAGTGATACCACTTGGTTCACGTGCAGGGGATACTTGGCAAGCATCTTTATTATCGTTACCAGCAGCAATGACCGCCGTGACTCCTCTTTGGACGAGTCGAGCCACTGCTTGATCCATCGCCTGAGATATCCCTCCCCCTAAACTCAAATTGGCAACAGAAGGGCCGGACGCGTTTTGAGCCACCCAGTCAATACCACGGGCGATCGCTTCAGTTGAACCACTACCATCACATCCCAGCACTCGCACACCAACTAAGTTAACGTTTTTAGCTACACCGTATTGAGCCCCCCCGATAGTGCCTGCCACATGTGTACCGTGGCCTTGGCAGTCACTGGCATCATTATCGTTATCGATAAAGTCATAGCCGGATTTTGCTCGTCCACCAAATTCAGGATGGTTGAAAGCAATACCGGTATCGATCACATAAGCGGTAACGCCACTGCCATCATAGTTGTAGTTATAACTACGATTGAGCGGTAGATCGCGCTGATCGATGCGGTCGATTCCCCAGGTTACGTTATCTTGAGCCGCATTTGCTGATGCAGAGATGATCGGATTAACCGTAATAATTTGGTTTTGCTCGATATAGTCGACGTTAGGATCGGCACGAAGAGCTTGTAGTTGCTCAGCCGTTAGCTCTGCAGAAAAACCGCTTAACGCACTATCAAAAACATTTTTGATTTCGAGTGCATGCTTATTGGCTAATGCATTGACAGATCGTTGAGTAAATTGTTGGAAAGCTTGCAAATCATTACTCATGATTGTCGCTGGTTGCTTGAGTACAACAATGTATTGATTTTTAATGCCTTTCCCTGAAGCGGCTTTCATCAATGGTGCTAATTGTTGAGGAGATGATTTGCCAACAAGCTGATTGGGTTGGGCAAGTGCTGAGGTTGCTGCGACGGAAAACGTCGAAACAATGCATAAGCTTAAAAACTTTTTAAACATGATAAGTTTCCTTAAAAAGTGAATAAAAATGGTTGGGTCGTGGCTCACAACAATCATGTTGAGCACACCAATAACGATCTCATCCTTGGATGAAAAGAAGTTATTCATGAAAACTACTTATGTTTTCACGTGGGGAGGTTAAGTTTATATTGTTCGTTTTTTGTTCTTGTTTTGTAAGATTAATGACAGAAAAGAAAGGTTCTTCTTATTGATACATATAGAATTTTTACTCTAATGCTAATGTGGTTCAGGATTAAGAACTGAAATGTTGGTAATGTGTCAAATAATGAATTTTGAATTAGATTTTTTAATGTTATATATCTGGGGTGGATTGCCTAATGTAGCAGCGAGAGTATGATTTCTCCGTTTTTTCTAGTTAGGTTGTTGCACTCGTGTCATCTCAATCTTTTCCTCGTGTACTGATTTTCGATTCTGGTGTGGGTGGTCTTTCCGTATATCGAGAAATTGAAGCCCGCTTGCCGCAATTAAACTATATCTATCTGTTTGATAACGCGGCATATCCTTATGGTGAGCTGACCCAGGAAACACTGATCGCACGAGTTGATACGCTGGTTACTCGAATGGTTGAACAAGAGCGAATCGATCTTGTGGTCATCGCTTGTAATACCGCGAGCACCATAGTGTTACCCGTATTGCGCGCCAAACTCACGATACCTGTGGTCGGGGTTGTGCCTGCAATTAAACCCGCCTCCCTGATTGCTAGCAAGGCGATTGGGCTTATCGCGACGCCAGCCACAGTGAAACGGCAATACACGCAAGAGTTGATCCGCGACTTTTCTGCGAATAAAAATGTTGAACTGCTGGGGTCTACACGCTTGGTCAATATGGCTGAGGAGAAATTGCGGGGTAAGCCTCTCGATCTCGAAGAATTAGCAAGCATATTGCAACCTCTGAAAAACACGATCGATGTCGCCGTTTTAGGATGTACTCACTTTCCCCTTATTAAAGAAGAGATTCAGCAAGTACTTGGAGATCAAGTGCAACTGATTGATTCTGGTTTGGCCATTGCGCGCAGGGTGCAGGAGTTGTTGGGAGTAGAAAAAGGGGTTGGTACAAACCAAAAGCATCAGATTTACGCAAGCGCACCACCATGGGAGGAAAGTGCGCTGAACATCAATCTCGAACAGTTAGGTTTTAATCCTGTTCAGCCATTTCTTCATCCGATTTAGGATCATTCGCAATCCGAACCTTTAACGTTCGCTGCATATATTCCTTTTCATTCAGAGCGTCAATAGCTGTTTGGGCTTGGCCTGCGGCTATCACGACGAATCCAAATCCTCGCCGCTTACCTGTTCGTTTGTCTTTCATTAACCGCACCGCAAAGACCTCACCATATTCGGCGAAAAGTTCTTTAACGTGCGACTCGTTGGCTTTATAGGGCAGGTTGCCCACATAGAGTGTCTTCGTGGTGGAAGAGGCCTCTTCATCTTGGCTTGATGAAAGGGTGGGTTGAGTAGAAAGTTTGCAAATTAAAGTCGTTGCAACCACACCAATTAGAAAAGCGAAAGAAGAGTGTAGAGTCAGTTGCGATAAAGCCCCTGCACCGATAACGGCAAGCAGGGCAATCCATAACATCGATTTGTCAGATTTCATATTGAATTACTACGCATCAGAGAGAAAGAAGATTCACGGTCTATCGATGAATTAACAAAATAGACACAGGAATCTTACGTATATGCTTGATATTTTTCCAATCGAATGGTGTGACCCCCCTCAAATGTTGAAATTTTATTCGAAAAACATTCCATTGTTGTCTTTTTGAGCGAACGATTTTATTTGTCAAAAAAAAGCTTGTCATAAAACACTGTCTCCCTATAATGCGCCCTCACTGACACGGCGTGAGATTCAAATCACAAAGTGAAAGCAAAAAGAGAGGAAAAAGTTAGAAAATAACGTTTGACACTCAACTGAATAAGCGTAATATACGCAGCCCTAGCGAACTGAGCGGAAAAGCGATTTCGATAGGAAAAGCTCTTTAACAAT
>NZ_WPDC01000109.1:0-9806 GCF_035615595.1 Vibrio sp. R-1
CAAAGCGTTTACTGCAAGATGCCCAGCAGATTGAAATGGGCTTTTATGATCAACATCTCTTAAGTGGTGAGATTCGCTTAGGCGCGAGTCAAACTCCGGCGGAACACTTGGTGCCTGATCTCATCAGTATTATTGATAGTGACTTTCCTGAGATTCGCATCTCATTGGGTGTGAAAAGTACCAAGGGAGTGATCGAAGGCGTTCTCGACTATAAATACGATCTTGGGATTATTGAAGGACGCTGCGATGACAACCGCATCTATCAAGAGGTATGGTGTCGCGATCACTTAACGATTGTCGCTTCGGCACATCATCCATTTGCGAAACGTGAATCGGTCAGTCTTGCTCAGCTTGAACAGGCGAAATGGGTTCTGCGCGAGCAAGGAGCAGGGACTCGCAATATTTTTGATAGTGTGATCCATCCGTTAATCCCAGACTTAGATGTTTGGCGCGAATATGAACATGTTCCAGTGTTACGCACGTTGGTGGCCAATGGCCCTTATTTGACTTGCCTACCGTATTTGGATGTCGAACGCTTTATCGAAAGTGGATTACTGGTTGCACTGAATGTGCCGGAGCTCAATATGGAGCGTACTCTCTCTTTTATTTGGCGTGCAGATATGGAAGAAAACCCACTGGCTGAGTGCATTAAACGTGAAGGATTACGCATGATGAAAGGAAAACCAAGCATCTTATAAGGAGTATCATATTTCCTGAATCTGTTGATTTATCGGTTGCGTCACCAAATGAATGTAATGAAGATTTCCATTATCATTTTATTGTGATTTTAATCACTAATATTCCCATTTTCTTCGGTTAGCATGTCGCCTTAATTTTCAGCATGTATGAGGCGGATATGAGCACTCTGTTTGCTATTGCGTTAACCACAGGAATTCTCTCTGGTGTTTGGGGATGGATTGCGGTTTCACTCGGCTTGCTCTCATGGGCTGGTTTTCTTGGCTGTACGAGCTACTTTGCGTCCCCTAAAGATGGCTTGAAAGGGCTAGGTCAGAGCTTATTAACCAACCTAACGGGTGTTTTCTGGGCAATGGTGATCATTCATGCCAGCCAATGGGTTGGCATTGAGATTATCGGTTACGTTGTGACGGCTTTAGTGGCTTTTATCATGTGTATCCAAGCGCAAAAATC
The DNA here is from genome assembly GCF_035615595.1 of Vibrio sp. R-1. Classification (NCBI taxonomy): domain Bacteria; kingdom Pseudomonadati; phylum Pseudomonadota; class Gammaproteobacteria; order Vibrionales; family Vibrionaceae; genus Vibrio; species Vibrio sp. R-1. The sequence goes on from NZ_WPDC01000109.1 coordinate 1,150, forward strand.
CTGGTTGGCTTATATCCCAGGTACCTTTATCGGTTGCTGCGCAACCTTTGCTGCTGCAGGAAACTGGCAATTGGTGATCCCGTCTTTAATGCTCGGTGGTGTGTTTGGTTATCTGATGAAAGCCAGTGGTCTTTGGTTACATCACAAGCTCAAGCAACCTCGCGCTGAACAAACGACCATCGTGAGCGAAATGACTTCTCGCTAAGCGTGAAGGTCGGTGTGAAACTTTTCTCAGAAACGATTGGCAGAAAAGCGATAGGTGAAAGAATCTACAGGTTAAAAAGCCTATTGGTAAAAAACGATTGGTAAAGAGTACCCCTGATAATTCGTATCGAAAGAATTTAGATACCGCCACACAATTTTGTGTGGCTTTTTTGTAAGAGCTCCCAGCTAGGTGGGGGAGATTAAATCCGTGTGTAGATGAAAACCTTTACCAATCCTAGGTATTGCCGTTTGCCATTGTGATGACTCGTTTTAACGTCCAGCGTAGGAGTACAGGAATACACTCTGTCCCATTGCTTTCACAATGTGAAACGATCGCTAAAGCCAAATCCGGTTTCGCGTGTTTTTTCAGAACTTTAGAGACCACTTTTTTGGCGGGGATCGGGTGGTCATGAGGAATTTTAACCAGCTCTTTGAAGAAGTATTCAAAGCCGTGCGAGTAAAGGAAGTGCTCAATATCTCGATCGGGCAATTCGGTTAAGCGATGTCGCTCTTGATCATGTCCCAGTAATCCTCGTACGGTCGCCGAGTATTTTTTCCCCGCAGGATCGCCATCGGTCACAACATGCCAGTCAATACCAAACGCACGTGCAACCTTGATTAAGGATTTTAGCCCTGATTGAGCAAATTCGATGATATGCACACCTTCTGCAGCTAAGTTGTATCCGCATTGATGGGCGAGTTCGTTAAATAGCCACACTTCCGTTTCACCTTCAACCAGAAGCCAGCAGCGAGCAAAGAGCGCTCCCGAGCGGTGAAAGCGGATATGGAAACCAATGCGGCGCAACTCATCTCGACTTAAACTGCGTTGCGAAACGGAGGTCGCAATGGTGCGATCGGATTTTCTCACCAAACGACGAATCGAATGCAAAGGCACCGCCCCCAGTAAATCACTGCTGTTGGTGGTGAGAATTTTCTGCATGGGGAGCAAATCTAAAAAGCTCCAAGCTCGGGCAAGGTGCGTAGGGTGCAAACGACCTTCCGGATCTTCAATGATCAAAATCGGCCGAGCGCAGCGGCGCAGCTCTTTGGGTCCTTTGCCTTGTAAATACGCGTTGAGTAAACCAAGAAGCAGCAGCTTAGTCTGTTTATTTTTGGTTTCATGAATGATTTGGCTGAGGCTTTTTTCACTCGGAGAGGCCGCATACAGTAAGCTGTCGCGTTCGCGGCGCGGATTTTTCCGGCTTTGACTTTTGAACGAAAAGTAGTGCTCAACCAGAGAGTTCATTGCGCTCAAACTGCTGCGGATCTCGCCTTTGTTAACGTGTCCGGGCGTCGCCATTAAACGTCGCCACGTATTGCTGATTCGTTTCTCGACACGAGCATTCTTGCCGTTGCCATTGGCGAGCGATTTTTCAAAACGTCGAGAATCTTTTAAGCGGATCACTGGATGTAAACTCATCAACTCTTGCGCCAATTTTTCTGAGTGATGCAGAGTGAGTGAGTTGCCCTCTAAATCTAGAAAAGCGTATTGAGTGCTGATGTCATATTTGACCCTTGAGGCGCTGATCCGATAAATGATTTTTTGTGCCCCTTGTTCATCGGTTTGCCAGAGCGGTTTGAGTTTGCGATAGCGCCCAGCCTTGGGCTCATGGAGGTCGCTGGCGGCGAAAACAAGGATGATCTGCAAATTTTGCGTCTGCGCATCGGCAATGGAGTAATCAACGTGGAAATCTTGCAGGGTGAATGGGTACAGAGTGCCATCCGCAGGCAATACTACCGATAGGGCATCCAGCAAAGACGATTTACCCCAAGTGTTTTCTCCAATCAGTGTGGTGATTTCATCAAAGGTCAGTGATAGTCGGCGGATGCCACGGAAACCAGCGATTTCAATTCGCTCTAAATGCATAGGCTGCTCCTTAGATTCCTCACCAGTGCCTATAGTGTGGGCTATCTTATGAGGTTTTCTTTAAGAATAAAGGAAAAACCCAATATAAGCAGGGTGTTAAGCTTGGTTTTTCAAACCAGAGTTCACATTTTTGTAATGAATAAGGCCAAGAAAATGTGACATAAGTTATTTAGCGTCACTAAAATTTCAGAGAGGTTTCATAAAAGTCACGATTCTGTCATGATCGGCGGGCTAGGATAGGAGTGGAAAAGAGAGAAGACGTATGCCTATGAGAAGAAAAAATCAGCCAGCGTCGATCACGCTGGCACACATTAATGACACCCATTCCTACTTTGAACCTACCTCGTTACAACTGACGCTGGAACATGATGCGGACATTTTAAAACCCTTTGTCAGTGCTGGGGGCTTTGCTCGAATTGCAACCCGTATTGCCCAATTACGCGATGATGCGCAGCGCATGCAGCGCGAATTTCTGTTTTTACATGCGGGAGACTGTTTCCAAGGAACACTCTACTTTTCGCTGTTCAAAGGTAAAGCGAATGCCGACATGCTCAATGCACTCAAGTTAGACGCGATGGCCATCGGTAATCATGAATTGGATATGGGAAATTATCCTGTTGCTCAATTCGCGCAGCGCATTCAATTTCCTTTGTTGGCGGGCAACTGGGATTTATCACAAGAACGAGACAGCAAATCGCTGCGTTTGGGGAGCAACCCTAAAGTCTACAGTTATGATGCGCTTCAGGGCCATGCACGCTGGATTGAGAAAAAGGCGCAGGGTGAAAGAATTGCTATCTTTGGCCTGTCGATTGATAAGATGGCCGATATTGCCAACCCAGACAGTGATACTCCGTTTGTGAACGCCATCGAAACGGCACGAAAGACGATTGCGGCAATCCACCAACACGGCATCAATAAGATCATTTTGCTGAGTCACTTAGGCTATGACGGTGACATTGCATTAGCGGAACAAGTGTCTGGGATCAGTGTGATTGTGGGGGGGCATAGCCATGTACTACAAGGTGATTTCTCAGCCCTTGGCCTCGGCAGTCAAGATGAATATGGCTTAAAAATCAATCACACCTATATCGTTCAAGCTGGATTTTACGCGCTTACTCTTGGCCATTGTCAGATTGATTTTGCCGCCAATGGTGAGGTGACCCGATTTGAAGGGCGGAATGAGCTACTGCTCGGGCGTCGGATGTTTGTTGATGCCAGTATGAGCCAAGAGCAGATCAGTGAGCGTTATAGCCAAGCGCGTGATGAAGTGGATAACCATCCGAATGTGGTGGTGTGTAAAAAAGATTCTGTGGTGCAAAATCTATTGCAGGAAAAATACATACCCCAAGTGCGTCAACTGCAACAACAAATTATCGCTCACGCGGATCGCACTTTACGCCATTTGCGCATACCGGATGCTGAAGGCGGCAGTGAGATTGCCCCTCTGGTCGCGAAAGCATTTGTGTATGCATTGAATAAGCGTGGCTTAGACGTTCAGTTTGCCATCCATAATGCGGGTGGTGTCCGTACGTCAATTTTGCCGGGTAGCATCTCGGTTGCCGATGTGGCAGGAAAGCTTTTGCCATTTGCCGTGCCGATCGGCGTTTACCAAGTGAAAGGGGAAGTGATCGCACGCGCTCTGGAAGGTGCGATCAATAACGCGCTCAGTAATGGCGTGCAAGGAACAGGCTCAGGCAGCTATCCATATTGCCATCACCTGCGTTATCAATACTTAGCGGATAAGCCCATAGGTCAACGCATTACACAACTGCAGATCCAATTAGATGGTGAGTGGCAAGCGGTGGATTCTGAAGCCTTGTACTGGGGAACCTCTTCCGCTTATACCATGAAAGGCAAAGAAGGGTATGATGCGCTGCTTGATATGGAAGGAGAGGGCATGGTGACACAGGTTTCTATGGCCGATGCCTTTATTGAGCTGCTGTCGGACTGCCCGTCCTTGCTTGCTTTTGATGCGCATGATGCTTGTGAATGCCACCATCATTAAAACGGATATCTCTTTGCCTTGCTGCCTATCTGTGACTCCAAGTGGTTTGGATGTCACGTCAACACTAAGTTGATCAAGTAGGTTGGCATACAGCTTGCTTTGTTCTGCCTAGTTTTTGCTCAATATTGCTGAGCAAGGGGAGGGAGAACATGTTAAGCCGAGATTGGTTCGATACATTAGTGGTAGTGGCTTGGGTGGGGATATGGTCCGCCCTTATCTATCTATTGCCGTTTGCGGGAGTGTAATCATTACGCAATGGTGTATAGAAAAATGGTAAGCCGAACGTGAAGGAGTCATTGAATATGGCTCCTTTTTTTGTACTAGACACGGTCAAACCACAGGCATAGAATGGCGACGTTTTGGGGAGTAGTCGCCTTAGGTTTATTTGTCGTCATCACGTTGAGTTTGGCTCAACCGGCAAATATAAGCTCTGAATCCAAGTTCAACGCTTCGACGAGACCAACGCATTCAATACTGCGTTTGTTGCAGGAATCATTGGTATGCGGAAGGTCTTGATGTCTGGCGACGAAGCAAGATCTTCCGTTTTCGGAGGAAAATATGTCCCCAATCACTTATCTTGGCTTTGGCCTACTTACCTTAACTCTTGTAGCCGTTGATCTCTGGCAAACCCGTGGTGGGAATGTCACGATCAAAAAAGCGGCCATCTGGAGCATCGTCTGGTTTCTTCTCGCGTTTGTCTTTGCGATTAGCCTTTATTACGGCTGGCAATGGTACGCCCCTCACAGCAGTTACAGTGCCGAGAAAGCCACTCTTTCTTTTATTACCGGCTATTTGCTCGAAAAGTCGTTAAGTGTCGATAACTTGTTCGTGTTTGCGATTATTTTTCATCAATATTCAGTGCCAGAGCATTTACGCCCACGAGCTTTACTTTGGGGGGTGATCGGCGCGCTGGTTTTACGTGCGATCATGATTGCCGTGGGGGCGCAGCTGCTCAGTCAATATCACTGGATCTTATACGTGTTTGCTCTGTTTCTGATTTGGACAGGGATCCAATTGGCTCGCGATAAAGGTGAAGAGTCGATTAACCCACTGCCTGAACGTTTGATTCGTCGTTGCTTCAACGTGACGAAAGATTATCAAGGCAATGCATTGATCTGTAAGCAGCAAGGGCAGTGGTGGGTAACCCCGATGTTTATTGTGATTGGCGTTATTGCGTTCATGGATGTGATGTTTGCTTTAGATTCGATTCCTGCGATTTTTGCCGTGACCCAAGAGCCATTTTTAGTGCTGGCAGCGAACGTGTTTGCTTTATTGGGGCTGCGCTCTCTGTATTTTGTACTTCAAGGCATGATGGATAAATTTTTCTATCTTAAACCAGCTTTGGCTTTCATTATGATGTTTATCGGGGTGAAGATGATGTTAGTTGATTCAGCTTGGGCAATTCCAACGCCGATCTCACTCTGCGTGCTACTGGTGACCATGAGCACGGCGGTGATCGCGTCTGTACTCCGTGAGCGTTCTCAATCCAAACCCATCGCAGAGAAAGTCTCTTAAATTTCAAATGTTATCTCCCTGTGCCTCGCTGTTGAGTAGAGTCATGGGGAGATAAAAATATTTTTAGTAAATAAGTTGTTAAAGTTTTTTGTGTTGTAAAAAATGGCGTAATAGTTATGCGTGAAAGGCGCTTAAAGTTTGAACTTTTTCGTGACTTGTTGAATATCTAAATGGCAGCATGTTAATGCATTGTTTCATTAGTTTTAGTAATCCAAATCGTCAAAATTAGTCATTTTCTAACCAGATGTGCATTGACTAATATTCACCTCAACAAAGTAAGTTACCGATTCAAGAGAGGCAATCATGGCTCAGGCAATGCAAATGGGAACAATGACAGTCCCAACCTCTAAGGATAAAAAAACCTACGCGGTTAACTTCAAAGGATTGATTGCTCATCTGTTTGACATTCTGTTTGTAGATAATGCGCCACGTCATTACTACGCGACTGAAATGTCAGCACACATCCAAAAAGATGTGGGTTTATACCGTTAAGCATAAATAGAGTTTAAAAAGTCGGCATTTGCCGACTTTTTTGTTTCTTGAAGGGCGTATTTGCTACGAATATGCTTCAAATAAGAAAAAGCGCCTAAAGCGCCTTTTCTTTATTATCTTAATCAAGCTTTCACTCGCTCAATCATCGATTACTTTTTACGGCAATACTCAGCAATGATGTACATGGTTTGGCCGTTCACCTTACCTTGAATGTGCTTTGGATCTTCGGTTAACGCGATACCGCGTACTGCAGTACCTTGTTTGATGACCATGCTTGAGCCTTTGACTGGTAGATCTTTGATGACGGTGACATCGTCACCTTTTTTCAGCTCGACACCATTTACATCGCGTGGTTTTTCCGCATCATCGTCCATGCCAATTTCTGCCCACTTAGCGGTCTCTTCATCGAGATACATCATATCCAGCAGATCACGAGCCCAGCCTTCCGTTTCAGAAATACGTTTCAGTTGGCGCCATGCGAGAACCTGAACAGGTTGAACTTGGCTCCACATACTGTCATTCAGACAACGCCAATGGTTCATATCCACCGTTTCTGGGTTTTCGATTTGTCCTTTACAGGTGTCACACAGCATCACTGCGTGATCGACAGTGACGAGGGCATGCGGAGCAACCACAAAAGGAGAAAGAGGAGCAGAGGCCGCGCATAGCTCGCATTGTGATTGACAGCGTTCAAGTAAAGTTGCTTCAGTAGACATAGTACCCACCTTGTAAATAAATGTAAGCGCGTATTATCCATTTTAAACTCAGAATTTAAAGGGATATTCGGTAATTTCCGGCAAAACACCGCTTTTCTGCGCCAATCACTTGGCTCAAAAAGAGTAAATTTCTGCTTCTTCTCAAGGCATTCGGTATAATGCAGCATCATTTTTTGACGACTGGATTGAGCTTTGGAACTGCTTTGCATTGATTATTTAGGTAAGCCACTAAGACTTGAAGGGACGATGGCGGGTTGGCAGCAACTGTTTTGGGACAACATTTTGGTTGCTCAGCGCCCAGCACAAGAACAGTATGAAGGGGATATTCAACACCATTTCCAACTGACTCAAGGGGAGCATGTGTTGGAGTGTTGTCTCGAGATCGTACTGACTTGGCAACCGTTTCAGTTACAGTACCAAACCAAACTCAACGGTGAGCTTGTGGCGCAAGGCATGCGCAGTGAAAAGGATGTTGAACGCCAAACACCGTATGAGGCCCCTAAGGTAGAACGTCGATTCAGTGTTATCGGCCTTGTCTCTTTAGCGATGAAAGCACTCAAAAGTGCCAAAATGATCAAAGTGGTCATGGCATCGGCCAGTTTGGCTGCCTACTCTTGGCTTTTTTCGTTTCAATTTGCGCTCGCCCTGATCGGCTGTTTGGTTTTCCATGAGTATGGTCATGTAAGAGCCATGAAATATTTTGGCATGAAAACCAAAGGCATCTATCTAGTGCCATTCCTTGGTGGACTCGCCCTCAGCGATGAAAAGATCAATACCCGTTGGCAAGACGTGGTGATTTCGATCATGGGACCGTGTTTTGGTTTCCTATTGTCCTTGTTGCTCGTTGGGGTGTACTGGGTGACGGATTCGCCTTTCTGGGCAGCGCTGGCAGTATTTAATGCGTTTCTTAATTTGTTTAATTTATTGCCTGTTTTACCGCTGGATGGCGGGCACATTCTCAAAAGCGTGAGCTTTTCGATGAACAGTAAAATGGGGGTAATCCTCTGTGTGCTCGCGATTCTTGGTGGGATTGCGTTAAGTTACAGCTTGGGCTTAACCCTGTTTGGTTTCTTACTTTTGATGGGCGCACTGGATATTGTTTTTGAGTGGCGTCAGCGCCATCGCAGTCATTTGTTACCCCTCAACCGTTATGCACAAATGGTGTCCACCGTCTGGTACTTTGCTTTAGTCAGTGGATTGATTGCCATCATCATCGGTTTTGCTTCGACAGGAGATACGTTGCTAAGCCTGCCGTTGTTGATTCTGGGCACATAATTAAAAGGAAGCCGAATGATTCACGTTCGGCTTCCTTAACTGTCTATTAGCTATTAGGCATCAACGCCAGTCACTATCCCAGTAATCTCGTCCTTCAGGAGCGTAAGGCTCATCAGACCAAGGCTGCGCTTTACCGCGTAGCTGCTCCAATTGCTGTTCGAGTAAGTTGACCGTTGCCAAATCTCCTTCTGAGCAAGCCACATAAATTTCTTGCTCAATGGCTTCGATGCGATCACGAATGTTCATCCAATACCTCCTGTGATGGCTCTCTGCATAGTGCATGTCAAACATTAGGACAACACAATAATGGATTCTATCCTATCTAGGACAAGTTTAGCCTATCCCCTTTATTTCATAGCACGCGGCCAGAGTAAAAATGAATAGCACTGCTTGATACGTATGGATGTGTACAAAGGATTCCCCTTAAGAAAATTTTTTCTTAAGGGGAAGAACTTGGTTCAACGGTTTTCGAAACGGTTGTAATCGAGCAAACCAAACTCAATGGGTTGATCTTGGCGATACCATTGATGCACAAGATCGCTAAATGCCCAAAATTCGGGTGAGCTGCGGCGTACTGCAAAAC
>NZ_WPDC01000110.1:0-9741 GCF_035615595.1 Vibrio sp. R-1
AGCCTGTACAAAACGCTTTCCCATTAAAAACAGCAAAGTACCAGACGCTGACCGTATTGAGGTATGCTAACGCCTCTTGGTTTTCGAGGGGCGAGGTTGCTCCTCTGGTTAACGTGGTTGCGGAGTGGGCGACACTGGCGCGCTCCAATCCATCATTAAGTGATTGCATGAAAAAATGGTTAATGGTGCAAGGCACCACCTCAGATGCGGGAAAAAGCGTGTTGGTTGCCGGCTTATGCCGAGTATTGGCGCGCCGCGGCATTCAAGTTTGCCCATTCAAGCCGCAGAACATGGCGCTTAACAGCGCGGTAACGCCTGACGGGGGCGAGATAGGCCGCGCGCAAGCGGTACAAGCGCAAGCCTGTGGTATTGCGCCGAGCGTACACATGAATCCAGTGCTGTTGAAACCCAATTCAGATACGGGCTCGCAAGTAATTTTGCAAGGCCGCGCCTTATCCAACATGGAAGCCAACGCTTATCACGACTACAAAAAAGTCGCGATGGATACAGTGATGGATTCCTTCCAGCGCCTGCAACAAGAGTATGAAGCCATCATGATTGAGGGGGCGGGCAGCCCTGCGGAAATCAACTTACGTGAGAATGACATCGCCAATATGGGCTTTGCCGAAAAAGCCGATGTGCCTGTGATCATCGTGGCGGATATTGATCGCGGCGGCGTGTTTGCCCATTTATACGGCACCTTGGCGCTGCTTTCTGAGTCTGAGCAAGCGCGGGTAAAAGGCTTTGTGATTAACCGCTTTCGCGGCGACATTGGCTTGCTGCAATCAGGGCTCGATTGGTTGGAGCAGAAAACCGGTAAACCTGTGATTGGTGTGTTGCCTTATCTGCATGGCTTTGATCTGGAAGCAGAAGATGCGATTGCCGCGCAGCAAAACCTGTCGGCGGATCGCCAATTGCGTGTGGCGGTTCCCGTATTTACGCGCATCAGCAATCACACTGATTTTGATCCGCTGCGGCTCAATCCCAATATCGATTTTCGTTATGTCGGGCAGGGCGAGTCACTGTCGGGCGCAGATTTAATCATCCTCCCCGGAAGCAAATCCACTCGTGCTGATCTGGCTTATTTGCGTTCACAAGGTTGGGATAAAGAGATCCTCCGTCACTTGCGCTTAGGCGGCAAAGTGATGGGCATTTGTGGCGGTTTTCAAATGCTTGGAGAATGGGTACATGATCCGCTTGGCATTGAAGGTGAGGCTGGCAGCAGCGAAGGTCTGGGGCTGTTTGCGATGCAAACCGAACTGACCGCCGAAAAGCGCCTCACTAACGTGCAAGGTCATTTGACCTTAGATGGCCAAACCGTGGCCGCGCAAGGTTATGAGATTCATGCGGGGCGCTCAAGTTGGGCAGCCGATCAAAAAAGCCCGATTATACTCAGTGATGGCAGCTTGGATGGGTTAGTCAGTGACTGTAATCAAGGCTTTGGTACCTATTTGCATGGTATTTTTGACCGCCCTGAAACGGCATTGCGCATTTGCCAATGGGCTGGCGCAAAAGAGATTGAAGCGTATGATCACCGAGCGGCGCAAGAGCGGGCGATTGACCGTATTGCGGATGCGATTGAGCAGCACCTCAACCTCACGCTTTTGTGGCCTGACTTATAAGGAACATGCCGATGTTGACACGAATTCTGCTCCTGCTGTGTGTGGCGCTTAACGCGCCGCTGGCGAGCGCGAAAGAGACACTGCACATTTACGCGGCCTCATCGATGACCAATGCCGTCAATGCGTTAGTGGCTGACTACTCGCAGCAGCATGATGTGAAGCTGGTGACGGTGTATGGCGGCTCTTCTTCGCTGGCGCGTCAAATTGAAGCGGGCGCACCAGCCGATCTGTTTATTTCCGCCAATGAAGAGTGGGCGAATTACTTAGTCGAGAAAGGCTTAGTGAAACCGAACATGGTGGTGACGTTGGCGGCGAATAGTTTGGTGCTGATTCGCCCGACTGCGCAGCCGGTGGCAAGTTTTGAGCTGCAAGATGCTGCGGCTTGGCAAACGGCCTTGGCCGATTCTCGCTTGGCGGTTGCGCAAGTGGATGCGGTGCCGGCGGGCATGTATGCCAAGCAAGCGCTGCAACATGCGGGTGTGTGGCCTGAGCTGGAATCACGCCTTGCGCAAACCAATAACGTGCGTTTGGCGCTGGCGTTGGTCGAGCGTGGTGAATCGCCGCTTGGCATCGTGTACAAAACCGATGCGCTGCTCAGTGATAAAGTGACGATCGTGACGGCATTTTCGGCGCAGTCTCACCAGCCGATCCGATATCCGCTGGCGCAATTGAATGATAAAGCGGCAAGCGCCGAATGGGTGGCGTATTTGCGCTCAGACGCCGCGCAGCAAATCTTGCAACGTTTTGGTTTTGAGTCGGTGAGTGAGTAATTGATGGGTCTCTCCGATTACGAATGGGCGGCGCTGGCGCTGAGTTTAAAAGTGGCTGGCTATGCGACCTTGTGGTTGCTGCCGATAGGCATTGTGCTGGCGTGGGTGCTGGCGCGCACCTCTTTTATCGGCAAAGGGCTGATTGATAGTTTGGTGCACTTGCCCTTGGTGCTACCGCCAGTGGTGATCGGTTATTTATTGCTGATCAGCATGGGGCGGCAGGGGTTTATTGGTCAGTGGCTCTATCAGGTGTTTGGGCTCAGTTTTAGCTTCAGTTGGCGCGGTGCGGTGCTCGCGTGCATGGTGATTGCGCTGCCCTTGATGGTGCGATCGATACGTCTCAGTCTTGAAAGTGTCGATCAAAAACTTGAGCAAGCGGCGCGCACCTTAGGTGCATCGCCGATGCGGGTCTTTTTTACCATCACGCTGCCATTAACCTTGCCGGGGATACTCACGGGCGTCATGCTCGCGTTTGCGCGTAGCCTTGGCGAGTTTGGTGCCACCATCAGTTTTGTCTCCAACATCCCCGGTGAAACCCAAACCATCCCGCTCGCCATGTTCACCTTTTTAGAAACGCCGGGTTCAGAAATGGAAGCGGCACGCTTGTGTGCGATCTCGATTGCCATCGCGCTCGGATCGTTATTTATCTCGGAATGGTTAAGTCGGCGTATGCAGCGCCGCTTAGGTTTAACGTCATGAGTGGGTTAACATCATGAGTGAAGTGATTCTGCAACTGCAAAAGCGGTTGGGCGAAACCCAACTTGACGTGGATTTGCGTTTACCCGCCGTGGGGATTTGCGCGATCTTTGGGCGCTCTGGTGCGGGTAAAACGTCACTGATTAACCTTATCAGTGGGTTAACCACGCCCGATGTGGGCGAAATTCACCTCGCAGGGCGCACGCTCTTTAGTTCATCACAAGGCATTCAATTGCCGATTGAGCAGCGCAAAATTGGCTATGTGTTTCAAGATGCGCGACTGTTTCCGCACTATACGGTGCGCGGCAATCTGAATTACGGGGTGACTGACGCTGATCCTGAATACTTTGCCAGTGTGATCCGCCTATTGGCGTTGGAGCCGCTCCTTGCCCGTTATCCTCGCGATCTTTCCGGCGGCGAAAAGCAGCGCGTGGCGATTGGGCGAGCGCTACTGTCAAAACCCGATTTACTGCTGATGGATGAGCCGCTGGCCTCGCTCGATATGCCGCGCAAAAAAGAGGTGATGCCATTTTTGGAAAACCTCGCGCAGCATTTTCGGCTGCCGATCCTCTATGTCTCGCACAGCATGCAGGAAATTTTACGCCTTGCGGATCATCTGGTGGTGTTGGAGCAGGGCAAGGTACTGAGCGCAGGGCCGATTGAGCAAGTTTGGTCATCCAAAGCGATGCGGCCTTGGCAATCATTCAGTGAACAAAGCACACTGTTTTCTGCCACCGTAGCCAAACATCACCAAGTCTATGGTTTGACGCAAGTTCGTTTGGCGGAGGATGTGTGGCTTTGGGTTCAGCAAGTGGAGGCAGACGTGGGCAGCAGCGTGCGTATGCAGGTGCGCGCCAATGATGTGTCGATAGCGCTGGATAAACCGACCGCAAGCTCGATTCGCAATATTTTACCGGCTCGCATTGTCGCGATTGAGCACCAACAGCCGAGTAAAAAAAGTGTCTCGCTCAAGTTGGAGCTCGCGCCACACTGCTACTTGTGGGCAGTGGTGACAGAGTGGGCTCACGCCGAACTCGCGCTAGAGGTCGGTATGCCGGTCTTTGCTCAAATTAAAGGGGTGAGTGTGGCGCAGCGTGATGTGATTTTAACGCACTAACTGATGGTTATCCCCTTTCTTTGATCCCCTTGCTACTTACAACACCAAGCAGAAAGGGGACAGTCGCAGTACAAATTGAGGTAACGGTATACGCTCAATGTGCTCAATGTGCTCAATGCTCAGCGTGCGAGCTTATGGTGCGCACGGGAAAAATGCCCCGCGCAAAATGCCCCGACGATCGATAATTCACCGGCTAAACAGAGTGCTGCGGCCACTTCAGCTAAGGCTCGTGCGTGGCCTTGCCCGGCCAATCCCATCAGCGATAAACAGGCGTGTTGGCTAGGGAGATGGGTGCCGCCGCCAACGGTTCCGACCATCAAATTAGGCAGGGTGACACTGGCGTATAAACCGCCGTGAGGGTGGATCTCCATGCGCGTCATCCCAATTGCGGATTCGGCTACACACGCGGCATCTTGCCCACACGCAATATAAAGCGCGGCAAGGGCATTGGCGTAATGAGCATTCACACCAATCGCGCCACTGAGTGCGCCGCCTACTGTCGTCATTTGCCCAAACTGCACCATCTGCTCTGGCGTGGTGTGGAGATACTTTTTGACTAACTCGGCAGAGAGATGCACCTCAGCGCTGACTTTTTTGCCGCGCACGCTGCGCAGCGTATAGCTATTGGCTTTTTTGTCACCGGAGAGATTGCCATCGAGAAAGGCTTGCACTGGCGCAACCGGTGAGTGGCGCATGATGAACTCAAAAACAGCGTGAGTGGCGATCGTCACCATATTTTGACCGCTGGCATCGCCTGTGGTGTATTCAAACACCAGATAGACGTGATTCCCTTCGATATTGACCTGAATATCTTTCAGTTTGCCGTGCGCGGTGGTGGACTGCGCTATCTCTTTCATCTGCTCAAATTGGCTGGTCACCCAACCGACAAATTGCCCGGCTTGCGCCAGCGAAAGAAAAGCAAACACGGGCGTGCGAGTCACCCCTTCATTGAGCAGTAGCGCACTTGCGCCGCCTGCTGCAGTGATGAGTTGGCTACCACGATGGTATGACGCCACTAACGCCGCTTCTGTGGTGGCCAGCGGAACCAAATAGTCTCCTTGCGCATGAGAGCCGTTAACGCGCAGTGGCCCAGCAATACCGACAGGCAATTTCACTGTGCCGATGAAATACTCGATGTTTTTTTGGTAAGCCTGCATGGTGCGCTCGGTTTGCTCATCCAAAAGCAGAGCTTGCGCTTCGGGCGCGGCGAGTTTTTGCCAACGCTTCATCACTTGTTGCTCGGTAAGAGCTGGGCTTGGCGTTAGGCGGACACTGGGTCTATCAAATCGGGGAGCAAGCTGATCTATCAATCTATCGGAAGCCAGCGTCGCCACATCTGGCGAATAAAGAGGTTGCAAAGCAAGCTTAGGCATAACAGTTCTTGGTATTGAGTTTGCTGGGCATTGTAAAGCCAACGAGGTGAATTTCAACGCGAGGATAAAAAAGCTTACAGTTTGGCTTAAACACGTACATCCAACATGGTACCGAGCATATCTTGGTCACGCTGGATTAGGTTTGTTCCAATTCGGCTGTAGTGCGAGGCTTGGTTAAGGCTATTGAGCGCATCAATGTGGTTGGCGTACTGTTTTTTAGGTGCGGGAGGCGCAGGTTGCAACGTGGGGTCTATCGGTTTTCCGACGGTGGATTCAACGGGTAAGCTCGCCTGTTGGATCTCGCGCGCGGCATCCTCCATCATTTTGGAAGAGTGCATGACCATGGATGAACCATTAGAAACTGCTGATACGGACATCGCGCTTACCTCATCGTTACGGTTAAAGTTTAGTCGTATCGCCTGAGTTACTCAAGTTAGGAAAACAGATGCGCAATCGCATCGCGCTCTTCTTCGGTGAGCAACGCACTCTCATTTTGATGCAGCGAACGATCGATTTCCCCTTGCAGGGCGCGCAACTGCTGCGGGCTTAATTGGCTCAGTTGTGATTTCCAGCGTTCAAATTGTTTAGGGTTCATTGGGTGTTCCGGTATTAACAAATAGAGGTCTTTGTTGAGACGTCTTCGACAATCGGTGCTCATGGTGTTGCTCCCTGTTGCCGCATTGCAATAAGCAAAAATTAGCGCTGAGCTGCTGGTTTCTTGTCCGAAAAGTGTCAAGGTTATCAAAAAAACTGGTGATATCTACCTTGGCTACAACAGGTATCTGTGCAGCATCAACTCGTTTGGCAATAAGAAAAATACTCCTTTTGGGTGAGGCGATCTTGCGGCTTTTCCTTATCTCTACAACACTTGAATGAAAACAAGCGCAAGTGAGGCAATCCAGATGCAAGGCATTATCTATACCGTTCTCTCCGATATGGTGATTGAAAAGTTTGGTGTGCTGTTTTGGGACCAGATGCTAGAAGATTTGAAACCCAGCTCAGAAGGGGTGTACACCTCTGGTCAGCAATACAACGACGATGAGCTACTGGCCATGGTGGGTTATTTGAGTGAGAAAGCCCAAATCCCTGCGCCTGATTTAGTCCGTGCTTATGGTGAATACCTGTTTACCCATTTATTTAATAGCTTGCCGGAAAACTACCCGCATAAAAGCGACCTCAAAACCTTCCTGCTTTCGGTGGATAAAGTGATCCACAAAGAAGTGCAACGACTCTATCCCGATGCTTACTTGCCTCAGTTTGAAAACCGAGTTGAAGAGAAAACGCTGACCATGAGTTACTACTCGAAACGACAATTGTGCGCGGCGGCGGAAGGGTTAATTTTAGGCGCGGCCAAGCAATTTAATCAGCCGGTAAAAATTACTCAGCCCGTCTGCATGCATTGCGGGGCTGACCACTGTGAGATTGTAGTGGAATTTTTGCCATCATGAGTGCCGAAGCGCAATATCAACGCATTTACGAGCGAGAACGTAAAGCTCGGATCCTCGCGGAACAACTCCTTGAGGAGAAAAGCCGCGCCTTGTACGACAAAGTGCTGGAGCTGCAATCCACGTTAGAGCAGTTGAATGGCGCTCAGGCGCAGCTATTGCAGTCAGAAAAAATGGCGTCAGTCGGTCAGTTGGCCGCTGGGGTCGCCCATGAAATCAATAATCCGATTGGATTTTGTCTGAGTAATTTGAATACCTTGCGTGATTATGCCGAGGTGTTTGCTCAGTTAGCGGATTTCGTTGAGCAGTCAGCGCCAAGTTTTGAAGGCAGTGAGTTTTATCAAGCTTGGATGCGCTTTAAACAGCAGCATGATTTGGCGTTTGTGCGCGAAGATGTGCTCAGCCTTGTCGAAGAAAGTGCCAGTGGTTTGCATCGGGTTAAAGACATTGTCACTAGCCTACAAAGCGTCTCGCACAGCAGTGATGGCCGTTTTGCGGAATGCAATCTCAACGACTGCATAGAATCGGCACTGCGCATTGTGTGGAATCAGTTTAAATACACCATGCTGGTTGATCGGCAACTCGCTGAGAATCTACCCAAGATCAAAGGGATTGCCCCTGAAATACAGCAGGTGCTGATGAACATGTTCATCAATGCTTCCCACGCTTGTGATGAGCACGGCGAGTTAACCATTACCACCGATACCTTGAATGAGAAGGGCAAAACTTGGGTACAGGTGCAAATTGCGGATAATGGCCATGGGATTTCACCAGAACACTTAGCCAAAATTTTTGATCCCTTTTTCACCACCAAACCGGTCGGGGTTGGAACCGGGCTGGGGTTATCCATCGCGTTTGGAATTGTGGAAAAACATCAAGGTAAGATCTCGGTGACCTCAGAAGTGGGGCAGGGAACACGGTTTACCTTATTGTTCCCTGCGATCTGAATGGCGCGTTCAGTCCGATTGAGAATCGACCTTGACCGCAAACTTGCTGGCGAGCGTGTGCAGCTCAGGCAGCATGCGATAAATCAAGTGCAGCTGTTGCAGTACCATGCGCGCCGAGCCTTCATCATCTTCACGCCACTCAGCAAGACGTTTCTCTAGTCCTGAGCTATCAATACCGCTGGTATCACACTCTTCACAGTGGTTGGACAACTGTTGATGCAGCAAGTCGAGATGCTGATGGATCACGCGATGTGAATCGAGTACCAGTTGATGCACGGTTTCATCATCCAGTCGGGTTCGATGCGCTCCAAGCGCCGAGATATAACTGAGCAGCGCGTGGTTAAGGGTCAGGAAACGAAAGCTCTCATCGGCCGCCGCACGATAACGCCCCGGTTCCGCCAGCATATTGGTGACCGCGGCAGAAAGTGCGGCATCTTGGTTGTGGGCATGACGCCGCGCAATCCGGTAACTTAAGCTGTCTTTTTTACCAATCCGATATTGACCAATGATCTGCGCCAAGTACTGCTTATTGGCGTCAATCGCTTCCGCCATCACTTTATGCAGCCGTTTCGATTGCCAGTCCGGCAGAATGAGCACCACGGCCGCTACCGCTAAGGCGCAGCCAATGAGGGTATCCGCCAATCTTGGTAATACCACCGCATAGCCTTCACCTAACTGATTGAAACAAAACAGCACCAATAAGGTGATAAAACCGGTCGCGTAGCCGTAGTTGTTGAGGCGAAACGCAAAAAACATCACACCGGAGAAGACAATAAACACCAATTGGCTCTCTTGTGATGGGAAGAAGGTGAGTAGCGGCACGCCAATCAGCAAGCCGGCTAAGGTGCCAATGATCCGCGCGGTGAGTTTTTGCTTGGTTGCGGCGTAGTTTGGCTGACAAACAAACAGGGTAGTGAGCAAAATCCAGTAACCGCGCTCAATGCCGAACCCTTGGATGATCGCATAGCCCAAGGTGAGTGTGATTGACAAGCGCAGCGCATGGCGAAATAACAGCGAATCTTTATTGAGATTGGCGCGAATACGTTGCCACATGCTGCCTAAGGTGTGCGCTTCAGTGTCATCCAGTACCCCTTCTTCGGGTTTGGCCACATCCGGGTTACTGACGTTATTGAGCTGTTTTTCTACGGTCGCTAAGTTATTGAATAAATAGCCTAATTGACCCAAAAGACTTTTCCAATCTCGTCTCTCTTGTTGGCGAAGATAGCTGAGTGATAACTGCAGTTCATCCAGCGCGACAATCGAAGCGGAGTCGTGTTGGTAACTGTGCCCAAGACGAATCGATTGAGCGATATCGCGGCACGCTTTCGCTTGCGTCTCCAATAAATATTTAAAGCGGAACAGAATGTCTGAGCGGCCAAAGTGATCGGCTAGCTCTTGGTAACGGTAATGGCTGGAGCTCACTCGTTCGTGAATGTCTTGCGCCAGAAAATAGATGTTTAAAAAGCGATCGCTGGCGCTGTCCACATGTCCCCGTTTGGAGCGGGTCAGAAACACCGCCTTGCACTGGTTTAACGCATTGACTGTCGCGGCGACAAAAGTAAAACGGCAAACCAAGCTCGGTTATTGAGATATGTATGGTTAATGCCTATTATGCCCGGCTACTTTATTATCGCTTTCAACCTATAGAGAATGTTATGACTCAGGCGGAAACGAACTTAGTCGAAGTTCGTCATATGAGCTTCTACCGGGGAGAACGTCCGATCTTTGAGGATATTAACCTCGTCGTGCCGCAAGGCAAAGTGACGGCGAT
>NZ_WPDC01000111.1:0-9646 GCF_035615595.1 Vibrio sp. R-1
TATTAGAAGCCCTGCATGAAAATGCAGGGCTTTTTTACATTTCGCAAACACCTCATTTACCCTTGCGCTACAACTTATTGTTTTGTGAAGGATATTCCCCGCTATATTAACTTCATCGCAGTATTTGCCCCTCTTTCGCGCTAAGTTAGCTTCAGTCGGTCAAAAAGCAACCTCTTGGCCTTGCACTTGTGCTGGTTTTCAATCTCAGGTGATGATTTATTGTTCCAGTTTGTGCCAGAGCTAAAAGAGTGCTTGTAACCAAATTGACAATTATTGTTCAGTCGAGATAATCCCACTTCTTCTGCGTTAAGCGCAAAAAATGTGCACAAACCGAAGAATGTCAGGATGACACGCAAAGGAAGCAACATGACACATATTGGAAGTCTCTTATTGGATGCCGCCACTCTGATGGTCACCGGAATGGCTGTGGTATTCCTATTTCTTACTCTTCTCGTTTATCTCGTTCAGTTTATGTCCCGTGTGATACCGCAAGAGGTACCCGAGGCTGCTGCAACGCCCAAGAAAAGTCAAAAAGTTCAACCAGTCACTGATTCCGTTAGCCCACAAGTCGTGGCGGCAATCGCCGCGGCTGTGCATCAGCACCGCAGTGCGACAGCGAAACAGTAGTCTGGATTACAAGGATTAAAAGGAGTTAATGAGCATGTCTAAACCATTAGCCATCACCGATGTCGTCCTACGTGACGCCCACCAATCACTCTTTGCTACGCGTATGCGTATTGAAGATATGCTGCCGATCGCGGCTGAGCTGGATAAAATCGGTTACTGGTCGTTGGAAACTTGGGGTGGAGCGACGTTTGATGCTTGCATCCGTTTCCTTGGCGAAGATCCATGGGAACGTCTACGCGCTTTGAAAAAAGCGATGCCGAATACCCCAATGCAGATGTTACTGCGCGGCCAAAACTTACTCGGTTATCGCCATTACGCGGATGATGTCGTCGAGAAATTTGTCGAGCGCGCCCATGCCAATGGCATGGATGTATTCCGTATTTTTGATGCGATGAACGATGTGCGCAATTTTGAAAAAGCGGTAAAAGCGACGATTGATGTGGGCGCTCATGCGCAAGGAACGCTCTCTTACACGACGAGCCCTGTGCACAACACGCAGACTTGGGTGGATTTAGCAAAACGTCTTGAAGATCTCGGCTGCCACTCTTTATGTATCAAAGACATGTCGGGTCTGCTCAAACCTTATGAGGCCGAAGAGTTAATCACGCGTATTAAGCAGTCTTGCGCGGTGCCTTTGGCGCTGCATTGTCACGCAACAACGGGTTTATCTACGGCTACGGCAGTCAAAGCGGTGGAAGCGGGGATTGATATTCTTGATACCGCGATTTCCTCAATGAGCCAGACTTATGGCCATACGCCCACGGAAACCGTGGTCGCTATGCTGCAGGATACACCACGTGATACACAACTCAAATTGGAGCAACTTGAACCGATCGCGGCTTACTTCCGTGAGGTTCGTAAAAAATACGCCAAGTTTGAAGGTCAGTTAAAAGGTGTTGATTCGCGCATTCTGATTGCTCAGGTGCCCGGCGGCATGCTGACCAATATGGAAAGCCAGTTGAAAGAGCAAGGTGCGGCGCATCGCATCGATGAGGTATTGGAAGAGATCCCTCGCGTTCGTCAGGATCTTGGGTTTATTCCTTTAGTGACTCCTACCTCGCAGATTGTCGGCACTCAAGCGGTGATCAACGTGTTAACCGGTGAGCGCTATAAGAGCATTACCAAAGAAACCGCGGGCGTCCTTAAAGGTGAATACGGTGCAACGCCTGCTAGCGTGAATGCTGAGCTGCAAGCGCGCGTATTAGAAGGTGGACAAGCGATTACTTGTCGTCCTGCTGATCTGCTGCAAGATGAACTTGACCATCTCACTAAAGAGCTGCTTGAAAAAGCGCAAGTAGAAAAAATCACCTTAGCGGATGCGAAGGTCGATGATGTTCTGACTTATGCGCTGTTTCCACAAGTTGGCCTGAAATTCCTGAAAAATCGCCATAATCCAGAGGCGTTTGAACCTGCGCCCGGCAAAGAGCCCGCTCCGGTGGCTACCGCCCCTGCGAGCGCTAAACCTGCAGCAGGTATAGAGAGCTACAGTGTGAAAGTGGACGGCGTGGTGTATGACGTTGAAGTGGGTCCACAAGGTCAATTGACCTCAGTGGTACCCGCTGGCCAAAAAGCAGCACCAAAACCGACGGTTGCTACAACCACTCAAGGCGCAGAAGCGGTTGCTGCCCCTTTGGCGGGGACCATCTTTAAAATCCAAGTTGAACAAGGTGATGAAGTGGCAGAAGGTGATGTGCTTATCGTGTTAGAAGCGATGAAGATGGAAACTGAAATCCGTGCAGCGCGCAGTGGTGTGATTCAGGAACTGCATGTCAAAGAAGGCGACAGCGTTCGCGTTGGCGCCTCACTGCTGAGCTTGGCATAAGGGAAAATCATGGACGGATTAATCACCTTATGGCAAGAGACGGGGATTGCCAATTTTGAGCTAGGGCAGATCATCATGATCTTGGTCGGCTGTACGCTACTGTTTCTGGCCATTCGTAAAGGCTTTGAGCCGTTATTGCTGCTGCCGATTGGTTTTGGTGCGGTGTTAGCCAATATTCCTAATGCAGGATTTACCGAGCCCGGTGGCTTGCTGTACTACGTTTACCATATCGGTATTGAGTCAGGCGTTTTCCCATTGCTGATCTTTATGGGCGTGGGGGCGATGACGGACTTCGGTGCACTGATTGCCAACCCGAAAACCTTGTGGTTAGGCGCTGCGGCTCAGTTAGGCATTTTTGCTACCTTGTTCGGCGCCATTTTGCTCAACTTTGTACCAGGTATGGAATTCTCTATGGCTGATGCCTCGTCGATTGCAATCATTGGTGGAGCGGATGGTCCAACGGCCATTTTCCTCGCCAGCCAGTTGTCGCCGGATTTGCTCGGGGCAATTGCGGTCGCTGCGTATAGCTATATGGCGCTGGTTCCGATTATTCAGCCACCGATCATGAAGGCATTGACGACGCCGGAAGAGCGTAAAATCAAGATGGCTCAGCTACGCCACGTGGGTAAAACCGAGAAAATCGTGTTTCCACTCGTGGTGCTGCTAATGACCATTCTGTTTTTGCCTGCGGCAACACCCTTGGTCGGCATGTTCTGTTTGGGGAATCTGATGCGTGAAGCGGGTGTGGTGGATCGTTTGTCCAAAACCGCGCAAAACGAGCTGATCAATATCGTCACCATTTTCTTAGGCTTGGGGGTCGGCTCTAAATTGCAAGCCGAGACTTTCCTCAATTTGGAAACCTTAGGCATTTTGGCACTCGGCGCCGCTGCTTTCAGTATTGGTACGGCGGGTGGAGTGATCATGGCGAAGATCCTCAATAAATTTTCCAAAGAGGATATCAACCCACTGATCGGTGCTGCGGGTGTTTCTGCGGTGCCTATGGCCGCTCGAGTCGTCAATAAAGTGGGCCTAGAGGCCAACCCGCAAAACTTCTTATTGATGCATGCCATGGGGCCAAATGTGGCTGGTGTTTTGGGCTCAGCAGTAGCGGCAGGTGTGTTGCTGGCTCTAGTGGGTTAAGCATGAGTTGGTTGCACTTTGCGCAAAATGGCGATGCAAAGTTAACGACTTAAAAGAAATTGGTATATATTCAAAGGGATGCTTCGGCATCCCTTTTTATTCGCGCGATAGGGATAGTGGAAATGGAAAACAAACGAATCGTCATTACCCAATTTGGTACACCGGATGTGTTGGCCATGCAAAGTGCGCCAATTCCAACCCCCAAAGCGGGTGAAGTATTAGTGAAAGTTGCTTTCGCGAGTGTTAACCCTATCGATGTGAAAACCCGGGCGGGTTTAGGATGGGCGGCAGCACAAAATAAAGACAAACTGCCGTGGACACCCGGTTACGATATCTCCGGACGAGTTGTGGCGTTAGGCGAGGGAGTTAGCCGCCTTAAAGAGCGGGATAATGTGGCGGGATTTATTGGATTTCCACTGCGAGGTGGGGGTTATAGCCAATATCTCTGCGTGCCAGAACAAGAACTGAGTGTAGTGCCTGATGCAGTAACGCTCGAAGCGGCTGCTGCACTGCCCCTTGCGGGTCAAACCGCCGCGCAAGCCTTGAGCAAAGCGCAGGTCCAAGAAGGTGAACGTGTATTAATTCTTGCGGGGGCGGGTGGCGTTGGGCATATCGCAGTGCAAATTGCACTGGCCGCTAAAGCAGAAGTATTTACCACTTGCAGTGAAGCGAATTTAGACTATCTGGCCACGCTTGGCGCTCATGCGATCAATTACCAATTTGCGCCCGTCTCTCAGCGTTTAGAAGAGGTGGATGTGTTGATCGATCTGGTGGGGGGAGAGGCGGCGTTGGATGCGCTTAAATGCCTAAAAGATAACGCTCGCGTCATTACTGTACCGACGTTAACCGCCGAGCTTATCTGCGAAAAAGCCAAGCTACTCGGTTTTGAAGCTACGGGCATGTTGGTAGATCCGAATCCAGAGCAGCTCGATACCATGCTGTATATGGTCAGTGTTGGGCTACTGAAAATCGAAATTCAGCACATCTATTCACTGTTAGACGCGGCGCAAGCGCATGAGCAGATTGAATCCGGACACACGCGAGGCAAGTTGCTTCTTGATATGAAATGCTAGAGTGGTGGAATGACTCTTCTGCGCTACTCACTTCTCTCTTTGCTGAATCGCCGCTGAGCTTACTGTTCTGGAGTGGTTTTCTCAGTGCAACATTATTACCGGGCGGCTCAGAAGCGGCGTTGTTGGCGAGTTTATCGCTCGCTCAACATCCGGTTTGGCTCATCGTTGCGGTGTCAACGGCCGGGAATACTTTAGGTGGCATGACCAACTACGCGTTAGGTTTATGGCTGCCGCATCGAACTGATTCACAAAAACAAGGTCATAAAGCCAAGCTCTGGTTGCAGCGTCACGGTTATTGGGCGTTGCTTGGGAGTTGGTTGCCTATTATTGGTGACCCACTCTGTTTAGCGGCAGGTTGGCTGCGTTTAAACGTACTCCCTGCATTTTTGATGATTTTGATTGGTAAGGCGCTGCGTTATTCATTGCTTGCTGCGTTGTATTACGGTTTGTTTTAAGGAGATGTGATGAGAAAAGTCGCGTTGTTTGGATTTTCTCTTTTGTTATTAGCGGGATGCAGTAGTTCTGACTCATCGTTGCCGCTGTTTTCTTCTTTGCCGAAAGGCGTCACCTTGGTCGAAGAGGTGAAAGCCGAACCGGGTAAAGTCATGATCCCGTACTCGAAGTATCGTTTGGAAAATGGACTGACCGTGATCCTTTCACCGGATGACTCTGATCCTTTGGTGCATGTTGATGTAACTTATCACGTGGGTTCCGCTCGTGAGGAGATTGGTAAATCGGGCTTTGCTCATTTCTTTGAGCACATGATGTTCCAAGGCTCTAAACATGTCGGCGATCAGCAGCATTTTCGTTTGATCACTGAAGCGGGCGGTTCGCTCAATGGCACCACCAACCGCGACCGTACCAACTATTTTGAAACGGTTCCTGCCAATCAATTAGAAAAAATGTTGTGGCTTGAGGCGGATCGAATGGGCTTTTTGCTCGATGCGGTTTCGCAGCGCAAGTTTGAGATCCAGCGTGATACCGTGAAAAATGAGCGCGCTCAGAATTATGACAACCGCCCTTATGGCTTGATGTGGGAAAAAATGGGTGAAGCGCTTTATCCCGAAGGGCACCCTTATTCTTGGCAAACGATTGGTTATGTCAGTGATTTAGACCGAGTTGATGTCAATGATTTAAAAGCCTTTTTCCTACGTTGGTATGGCCCAAATAATGCAGTGTTAACCATAGGTGGCGATCTGGATGTTAAACAAACCTTAGCTTGGGTTCAAAAATACTTTGGCTCGATTCCGAAAGGCCCAGATGTGGTAGATGCACCGAAGCAGCCAGCACGGTTGAGTGAAGATCGTTTTATTACGTTGGAAGATCGTGTGCAGCAGCCGATGCTGCTCATAGGGTGGCCAACGCAATATTTGGGCGCAGAGGATCAAGTCGCACTGGATGCTCTAGCCAGTGCCCTAGGCAGTGGCAACAACAGCCTGCTCTATCAAGAGCTGGTGAAAACTCAAAAGGCGGTTGATGCGGGCGCATTCCAAGACTGTGCTGAGCTCGCCTGCACCTTTTATGTGTATGCCATGGCTCCCTCGGGAGCCAAAGGTAAGCTCGCCCCACTGTATCAAGAAACCCTGCAAGTGCTGGAAAAGTTTAAGCAGCAGGGTGTCTCTGCTTCGCGTCTAGAACAGATCATCGGCTCAGAAGAGGCCAGTGCTGTATTTGCGCTAGAGAGTGTCAAAGGCAAAGTCAGCCAATTGGCGGCCAATCAAATCTTCTTTGACCAGCCAGATCGCATTGAAAGTCAGCTAGAGAAAATCCGCGAAGTGACACCAGAATCGGTGCAGCAGGTGTTCACTCGCTATCTGGATGGCCAGCCGAAAGTGACACTCAGTGTAGTGGCAAAAGGCAAAACGGACTTTGCAGTACGTCCGGCAACCTTTATCACTCCTGAACGTCAACTGCCGGAATATCAAAAAATTGGTGACGAGCAGCTTGCCTATCGCGAAGTCAAAGACAGCTTTGATCGCTCGCAGATGCCGCAAGTGGCACAAGCGGTTCAGCCACGTTTACCTAAACTGTACGATGTCTATTTTGACAACGGCGTACAATTGCTTGGCACGCAAACACGTGAAACACCGACAGTACTGATTGAAATTCAATTGCCTGCGGGCGAGCGTCAAGTTGCGATGGGGAAAGAAGGCTTGGCTAACTTAACCGCCAGCCTGCTGCAAGAAGGCAGCCAAAACCGTAGCGCCGAAGCCATTCAAGCGCAACTGGATAAACTCGGCTCAAGCATTCAAGTCGTGGTGGGAGCCTATTCAACCAGCATTGTGGTATCGAGTTTGAAGAAAAACTTGCCGGAGACGTTGCAAATCACCCAAGAGATGCTGCTCAAACCTGCTTTCAAACAGAGTGATTTTGCACGTTTACAGCAGCAAATGTTGCAAGGAGTGGTTTACCAACACCAGCAACCGAGCTGGTTAGCATCGCAAGCCACCCGCCAAGTATTATGGGGGGAGAGTTTGTTTGCCCGCTCCGGTGATGGTACGCAAGCTTCTATCTCTGCCTTGACCTTGAAGGACGTGAAGCAATTCTACCGTCAACATTACACCCCGCATGGCGCACAAATTGCGGTAGTGGGGGATATCAGTGCGCGAGAAATTCGTCAGCAGTTGCAGTTTATTGCCGATTGGAAAGGCGAAGCGGCCCCGCTGATTAACCCACAAGTGGTGCCAACGTTAACTAAGCAGAAAATCTATTTAGTGGATAAGCCGGGAGCGCCGCAAAGTATCATCCGTATGGTGCGTAAAGGGCTTCCCTTTGATGCCACGGGTGAGTTGTACTTAACTCAATTGGCGAATTTTAACTTAGCGGGTAACTTCAATAGCCGGATAAACCAAAATCTGCGTGAAGACAAAGGATATACCTACGGCGCAGGAAGCTATTTTGCCAGTAACCGTGAGATTGGAGCCATTGTATTTAACGCTCCAGTACGTGCGGATGTGACCGTTGAAGCGATTCAAGAAATGATCAAAGAGATGCGTCATTTCAGCCAAGCGGGGATGAGCGAGGAAGAGATGAAATTTTTACGTCTCGCTGTCGGTCAACAAGATGCGCTGATGTATGAAACACCCGCGCAGAAAGCTCAACTTGTCTCCAGTATTCTGACGTACAGTTTAGATCGCGATTATCTGCAGCAACGTAATGAGATAGTGAAAAGCGTTGATCGCTCAACACTCAATGAGCTAGCGGCCAAATGGTTCAATCCTGAGGATTACCAAATTATTGTGGTGGGCGATGCCAAGCGACTCAAGCCGCAGTTGGAAAAGTTAGGCATTCCGCTAGAAGAGCTTGAAATCATCCGTTAGAGTACACATTTAATAGTGGGGCGGATTGCGCCCCAAACTCGCTATGCTGCTTAAGCACCACGCTTAACAGGCGGCGTGCGACTGGAACCACCTACATAAGCGAAGCGTATTTTGAGTAAATTTGCCGAGCGACTACAAACAGTTGCAAACAAACCAGAAGTATTTCAAAAGTTTAGCCGTGGATTGGAGCGCGAATCGCTGCGTTACACGCCGGAAGGTGCTCTAACGCAAACGCCACACCCGAAAGCACTGGGAGCGGCATTAACTCACCGTTGGATCACCACAGATTTTGCGGAGTCCCTGCTGGAGTTCATCACCCCTGTCTCGCATGAAGTCGATACTCTGCTGGCGCAGATGTCGGATATTCACCATTTCGCGCAGACCAAGCTGGGCGATGAAAAACTTTGGCCTCTCTCCATGCCTTGCTACGTCGGCAGTGAAGAGGGGATAGTGCTGGCACAATACGGTTCGTCGAACACTGGAAAAATGAAAACCTTGTACCGTGAAGGGCTCAAGCGTCGTTATGGCAGCCTGATGCAGATTATTTCCGGAGTACATTTCAATTTTTCATTCCCAGAAAGCTTCTGGGATGCCTTGTTTGGTGAGCAAGAAGAGTCAGCTCGTCAAACGAGTAAATCCGCGGCCTATTTTGGCGTCATTCGTAATTACTACCGTTTTGGTTGGTTGATCCCTTATCTGTTTGGCGCTTCTCCCGCTCTCTGCTCGTCTTTTTTACAAGGTCGCAAAACCGAACTGCCGTTCGAGTCCATTGGTAAAACCTTGTATCTGCCTTATGCCACCTCGCTGCGTCTAAGCGATTTGGGCTACACCAACAGCGCGCAAAGTGTGCTGCAAATTGGTTTCAATAGCATAGAGCAGTATCTGCAAGGGTTGAATGAAGCGATCCGCACCCCCTCAGCCGAGTTTGCCAAACTGGGTGTGAAAGTAGAGGGAGAATATCGCCAGCTCAATAGCAACGTACTGCAAATTGAAAATGAGCTGTATGCGCCGATTCGTCCGAAACGTGTGACACAAAGTGGCGAGCGGCCTTCGCAAGCCCTAGCGCGTGCAGGGGTGGAATATATTGAAGTGCGCTCGCTCGATGTGAACCCATTTAGCCCGATTGGAATTAATGAAGATCAGGTTCGTTTCCTCGACCTATTCTTAGCATGGACAGCGCTGTCAGATTCTGATCCTATGGATGGCTGTGAACTGGCTTGTTGGCGCGACAACTGGCGTAAAGTAGTTCTGGAAGGTCGCAAGCCTGGTTTAGAACTGCAAATTGGCTGCCATGGTGAAGTGTTAACCTTGCAAGCGTGGGCGAAGCGTGTGTTTGCCGATCTGCGTGTGATTGCTGAAACTATGGATACCGCTCTCGGCGGCGATGCCTACCAAGCGGTGTGTGCCAAACTAGAGACTTGGATCGAAAATCCTGAGCTGACGCTCTCGGCACAAATCCTAGCAGAAATTAAACAGCACGGCGGCTTAGGTAAAACAGGCTGCGTGTTAGGTAACGAGTACCGAGCGGTTAATTTACAGCACCAATACCAGTTCTACTCACAAGATGAGATGGAGCAGGAAGTGCGCCGCTCAACTCAAGCCCAAGCCGACATTGAAGCGAAAGAGACGCTCAATTTTGATGCTTACCTAACGCAATATTTTGC
>NZ_WPDC01000112.1:0-9637 GCF_035615595.1 Vibrio sp. R-1
GTTGGTGCATGGCTTAAACCGGCATGAATGCCGCCTAACGGTCCCGGATAATCTGGAAACTCATCACTGATCACCGGCGCAAATTGTTGGTATTGGCTTTGGTTGCGATTGGCGTTGATGAGCAAAGTCGGCGTTTGTGGGGCCAACTTATCGATCACATGTTGAATCAGGGGCTGACCATTCAACTGGATCAGGCCTTTGTCTTGTCCCCCCATACGGCTGGCTTGTCCGCCAGCAAGAATTACCCAGCTAGTGTCGGAAGGTTGAAGCGTGGGAAGTGTTTGTGTGGTTATCATTGTTTTCTTTCACAATTTGCAGCAAAGGCGACTCAATCAATTGACGATCTTTAATCCACCACTGCTTTTTACACAGCGCCGTGAGGGCGTTGGTTTGGTGGCTAGTGATGACAAGACTGGAGCCGCGCTCTAATAAATCTCGGGCCATTATAACCAATCTCTCGATAGATTCTTGATCCAATGACGCACTCGGCTCATCCATCAACAAAATAGAAGGTTTGAGGATCCACGCTCGCGCCATCGCCACGCGCTGTTTTTCTCCGCCGGAAAGCACAGAAATATGCTCATCGGCCAGTGTTTCTAGCCCGACCATACGCAAGGCCGTGATCACTTGCGCGCGTTTTTCATGCGCAGACAAGCCACTGAAACGAATGCCGTACACCACATTTTGATAAACAGTGTCATCAAACAGGTAGGGGCTTTGATGAAGATAGACAACTTCTGAGGTCGCGGAAGTCAAAAACAAGCGCTGCCACCAAGGTTTACGGCCAAGCACTCTACCATTGCTCGGCTCTAACAAGCCCGCGAGAATTTTCAATAAGGTGGTTTTACCCACACCATTGTCGCCCTTAAGGTAAATGGCATCATTAGGGCCGATGGCGATCTCGGGAATATGAAATAACACGCGATCTTTAAAACGCATGGAAAGCTGCTGTGCGGTAAGTTTGATCGTCACGATTGGCCTTATGTCCTTAAATAGCCTTTGCCCCGTAGGGAAGAGAGCAGAAAGTTGAGCCCTAGCGCTAAGGCAAGCAGCACCATACCCAGCGCCACACCCTGCGCAAAAGCGCCTTTATTGCTTTCCAATGAAATGGCCGTTGGGATATTGCGGGTCAAGCCCATGATATTGCCACCGACCATCATTGAGCAGCCAACTTCAGTCACGATACGGGAAAAACCGGCGATGGTGGCGGCCATTAAAGGAAAGCGCGCTTCCCAGACTAAGGTTGCAAAGAGTCTAGGTACGGAAGCTCCCAGTGTCATTGACGTTTCGAGTGAGCGGCGATCGGTCGATTGCAACGCACCATGCATCATGGCAACCAGAATCGGAAAACAGATCAGTGCTTGACCTAAAATCATCGCTTGCTGGGTAAACAGCATCTGCCAATCACCCAGTGGGCCTGCGCGTGAGAGCAACATATACAACAACAAGCCGATCACCACAGTCGGAACCGCTTGCAAGGTATTGATCAGCGAAAGCAGCGTCCATTTACCGCGAAAGTTGGTGTACGCCAGCACAAAAGAGAGCACCACAGAGGGGATGAGCACCAGAGCAATGGCCGTTAGCGAAACACTAAAGGAGACCGCAACGATCTCCCATAGCTTAGGATCTAGACTCACCAACAGATGCAAGGCATCTAGGGTTGTTTGCCAAAGACTCATCGAGGATTACTGCTTGTCCGCATTGGCCACAAAGAGTTGTTGGCCATTGACTTTAAACTCGTTAATCAACTGCTGGCCTTTAGGGTTCACCAGCCAATCACTAAACACTTTAGCGGCATGATATTGGGTGGTTGGGTAACGCTCAGGGTTGACAATGATCACTTGGTAAGGGTTAAACAGTTGCTCATCACCTTCAAACAGAATCTTGAGAGCCAACTTATTGTTGTAAGCCAGCCAAGTCCCTCGGTCGGTCAGGGTATAAGCCTGCATTTCTGACGCCATATTCAGTGTTGGACCCATGCCTTGACCAATAGAACGGTAGCCACCGAAATTCGGTTCAATCTTGTTTTGTGCCCAAATGCCGAGCTCTTTCTTGTGTGTGCCGGAATCATCACCACGTGAGATAAATACAGCGCCGCTTTTAGCAATATTTTCAAATACTTTCGCGATGTTCTTTTCATCGGCGATTTTAGCCGGATCACTTTCTGGGCCAACCACCACAAAGTCGTTGTACATCAGTTTACGGGGTAGAACCCCGAAACCTGCCTCAACAAAGCTGGCTTCGGCTTTCGGTGCATGGGTCATCACCAAATCCACATCGCCGTTTTCGCCCATTTTCAGTGCTTTACCTGTACCTGTGGCGATCACATCCACTTTATAGCCCGTATCTTGCTCAAATTTTGGCAGGAGGTAATCAAGCAAGCCAGAATCGTAAGTACTGGTGGTGGTCGCAAGACGAATACGAGTGTCATCGGCACTGGAAGCAGAGTAACTGACTAAAATGAGCGAAGCTGCCGCGAGGGTAAAGGACGTTTTTTTCATTGTGAATTCCATGACGATACGTTGGAGGTTAAGTCAGCGAGCTAGATCAGCTAATACACTGATAACACTGAATGAAATCAATTGCTGATGAGTTTATACGAAATAGAGGTATAGCAAATGGGATGCCAACGTCATTCTTACTCATTGAGGGCTATTTCCCCTGCAAAAAGTCGGTGATTTGTGGCAAATCTGGCCTAAAGATAGTGACACTTTAAACCGTGTGGGACAAAATGTCGCAAATTATGCCTAGCCAATGTAAGGTTAATTGAGTCGTTCTGTCTCAATACGTTATGGAATCCCTCTATGTCACCAGTTTTGGATCTCAATCAAACCCATTTATATCAAGCCTTCTCTGTTTTAGTTGTCGATGACGAAGTCGGTATGCAACTGGTGCTCAAAAAAGCGCTGAGTAAATGGTTTTCGCGCGTCGATTTGGCAGGCAGCATTGAAGACGCTGAGGTGCTGCGTGGTGAGCATCACTACGACTTGCTGATTTTAGACATCAACCTACCAGGACGCTCAGGGATTGAATGGGAAGAAGCGTTTACCGATCCGGATCACCGCGCGGATGTGATTTTTATGACCGGATACGCAGATCTAGAGACCGCCATCAGCGCTCTCAAACTGGGGGCAAGCGATTTTATCCTCAAGCCATTTAACCTCGAACAAATGCTGCAAGCCGTGCAACGCTGTATGAATAAACGCCTCAATGAGCGTTTGCAGTACGCCTTGCAGCGTGATTTTCAGCGCCACTGCACAACACAAATCATTGGCAGCTCAGTACAAACTGAGTTACTCAAGCAGCGCATTGTTCAGTTTGCTCCGTCGCGCGCTTCGGTGCTGATTGAAGGAGAATCGGGTACTGGCAAAGAGCTGGTCGCACGCGGCATCCATGAAGCGAGTGGTCGACAAGGCCCCTTTGTGCCGATCAACTGCGGCGCGATTGCGCCAGAACTGCTGGAAAGTGAACTGTTTGGGCACACCTCTGGGGCATTTACCGGCGCGAAGAAGAGTCGTGAAGGGCTGTTTCGTGTGGCCAACGGCGGCACTCTGTTTTTGGATGAAATCGGCGAAATGCCACTCACTATGCAAGCCTCGCTATTACGGGTTTTAGAACAACGCGCGGTGCGACCGGTGGGTTCGGAAAAAGAGGTGAGTGTGGACGTGCGAGTGGTGGCCGCCACCAACCGCAATCTGCAACAAGAAGTCGAAAATGGACGTTTCCGCGGCGATCTTTACTACCGGCTTAATGTGCTGAAAATTGAAGTGAGTCCACTGCGTGAGCGCAAGCAAGATCTGCACGAACTGCTGCCGTTTTTCACCAAAATGCTCTGTGCGGAACTGGGGATGCCAATGCCTAAATGGGCGTATGAAGATATCTCTTCGATGCAAGACTATGATTGGCCGGGCAATATTCGCGAGTTGAAAAACTTAATTGAGCGCTGCTTGTTATTGGGCAAACCGCCTGCGCATTATTGGCGAGAGCTCAATGGTCTGCCTATTCATGCAGAACCTGAGGTGACAATGTCACCAAGTGTCGATGCCAAAATTTCCTCTGGTGACAATGTCACGCAACCCAGCTTGGGATATCCCAACGATTGGCCTCTGCGTGCGGTGGAAAAAGCACATATTCAGCAAATTGTGGCCTTGTATGAGGGCAATAAATCGGCCGCCGCCCGCGATTTAGGCGTGGCACGTAAAACGCTGGAGCGTAAATACAAAGAGTGGGAAAGCGAGGATCTCAGCCATGAAAGCTAAATGGGCTTGGTGGCAAAAATGGCGACACCGTTTTCAAACCACCGTGCGCTATCGGCTGTGGATTCTGACCTCAGCGCCGATTTTTCTCACACTGTTGGCGCTGATTGCGATCACCATTTACTGGTCACTACACTACACTTGGAACAGCGCTTTAATTGATGTGTCTGAGCGGTTAGGCGTGGCGCAAAACAGTGTAACTCTGCTGCAACAGAAACAAGCTAATCACGTGCGCGCTTTTGCTGAGTCGTACGATTTCCGCAAGCGTCTACAAGAGCCGGAAACCCTCAGTACCTTGCCGCATTGGGTGCAAAATCAAAAAAATCGCTATGGCTTAGATTTCTTAAGTTTTGAGCGTGTGGATAGCTTAGAGCAGAAGTTTCGCTATCTCGATCTCACCAAGCGTGAATCCTTCTTTGATGTACTTAGTGCCGATGAGCTAGAAAAGCTCGATCCCGATTTAGTCAAGCAAGCTCAAATCCCGATTCTTAATTCTCAACAGATCGAAACTCGGGGATTAGTCAGTCGTACCGTGATTCCAGTGCGCAATGACTTCGGTGACATCATAGGTTTTTTGGATGGTGGTTTATTGCTCAACAACAGCACAACCTTAGTCGATCAAATTCGAGATCTTATCTACCCAAGCCATCAAGACCAGCTTCGCCCAACGGGCACTTTAACTCTTTTTTTGGATGACTTACGAGTCAGCACCAACGTACCACTGGATAGCACAATTCACGCTGGGCGCGCGATAGGCACACGGGTGTCATCCGAAGTGTTTAACCAAGTGCTCAAAGGTGGTCAGCAGTGGGTTAATCTGGCGTATGTGTATGATGCTTGGTACATCACCGCGTATCAGCCGATTCGCGATCAATACAATAACGAAATTGGCATGCTGTACACCGGCTATTTAATGTGGCCGTTTTTAAAAACCTATGTCACCAATATTTTAGAAGTCGGGATCACCACGCTTTTCCTGCTGGTGATTTCAGGCCTGTTTGTGTACCGCGGCTCGCGCGATCTGTTTCGTCCTATCGAGCGCATTCACCGTGTAGTGAAAATGGTGCAACTGGGTAAAAACCAACGTATCGGGCAACTTGGGCTTGACGACAAGCACGAACTCGCTCAGCTTGCGAAGCAATTCGACAACATGTTGGATCAATTGCAGCAACGGAATGAAGAAATCGTACAAGCCGCACATGAGTTAGAAGAAAAAGTGCAGTCGCGCACCGCCAGTTTGCAAGAGAAAACCGCGCAGCTTGAACACCACATTGCCTTGCTTAACCAAACGCGCAATAAGTTAGTGGTGCATGAAAAACTGGCTGCACTTGGTGAGCTAACCGCTGGGATTGCCCATGAAATCAATAACCCTACCGCCGTGATTCTCGGTAATACCGAGTTAATTCGTTTTGAGCTTGGTGCTGACGCGAGCAGAGTCGAAGAGGAAATTGATGCCATCTTGCTGCAAATTGAGCGGATCCGAAACATCACCCGTAGCTTGTTGCAATACAGTCGCCAAGGCGGTGTACAGGACGAAATCACGTGGCAGCACGTCAATCCGATCATTGATGAGAGTATTACCTTAGTCAAAACCGGTTCGAAAAAGCGCGACATTGAATTTGTGCTGGAACTGAAAGCGCACAATTCGGTGGAGGTCAATCGTCATCAACTGCTACAAATTTTGGTTAACCTACAGATGAACGCGATTCATGCCATGAACGGCAAAGGTCGTATCACTATTCGTAGCGAAGATTGGGTTGAAGAGGGGCAAAACCGCGGTGCGGTGATCCATATTGAAGATCAAGGGTGTGGCATTAAGCCAGAAAACCTCAAACGTATTTTCGATCCGTTTTATACCACCAAACGTGAGGGGACAGGGCTTGGGCTTTCCGTATCACAAAGTTTGCTTAGCCAGTCTGGCGGAGAAATTAAAGTGCACTCTGAATTGGGCGTGGGTAGCACTTTCAGTATCTTCCTGCCTTCCAAAAATGAAGCGAAACTTCGCGAGACCTTGCTGCTTCAATAATCCCCCTACGAAAAGCTCGTTATTTTGTTGGTCATTTCACTTGAGATGACTGACTTTCATGCGCGTTATGTAAATCAGGGCTTGTAGTCTGGGCGCTGAACAAGTAACGTTGCGCAGATTTTTCTATTTGTGATCCCTGTCAGCTTAATTTAGCCACTCGAAGTGCGCCGTTTTAAGTGGGCGGGAATGTTAACGCACTAAGGTACAGGCTTTGATTTCTACAGCGAATATCACTCAACAATTTGGCGCTAAGCCACTGTTTGAAAACATTTCAGTTAAGTTTGGCGAAGGTAATCGCTACGGTCTAATCGGGGCAAATGGCTGTGGTAAATCCACCTTCATGAAAATCCTCAGTGGTGAGCTCGAACCAAGTGGCGGTAACGTAAGCTACGATCCGAACGAGCGCGTTGCTAAGCTGAATCAGGATCAGTTTGCGTACGAAGAGTTCACGGTGATCGATACCGTTATCATGGGTCACAAAGAGTTGTGGAAGGTAAAACAAGAGCGCGACCGTATTTATGCGCTGCCAGAAATGACCGAAGAAGATGGTATGCGTGTTGCCGATCTCGAAGTGGAATTCGCTGAGATGGATGGCTACATGGCGGAATCCAAGGCGGGTGAACTACTTCTCGCGGTGGGTATTCCTCTTGAGCAACATTACGGCCTGATGAGCAGTGTGGCTCCGGGTTGGAAACTGCGTGTGCTGCTGGCGCAAATCCTGTTTGCAGATCCAGATATCATGCTGCTTGATGAACCGACCAACAACTTGGATATCGACACCATTCGCTGGTTGGAAGATACGCTGAATGCGCGTAACTGCACCATGATCATCATCTCGCATGACCGACACTTCTTAAACTCAGTGTGTACCCACATGGCGGACTTGGATTACGGCGAGCTGCGTATTTACCCAGGCAACTACGACGAATACATGACCGCGGCCACTCAAGCGCGTGAGCGTCTGTTGTCTGATAACGCGAAGAAGAAAGCGCAAATTGCTGAGCTACAAACCTTCGTAGCGCGTTTCTCGGCGAACGCATCGAAAGCCAAACAAGCGACTTCTCGCGCAAGACAGATTGATAAGATCAAACTGGATGAAGTGAAGGCATCTAGCCGTCAGAACCCGTTCATTCGTTTTGAACAATCGAAAGAGCTGTTCCGTAACGCCCTGATTGTTGAAAACCTCAGCCAAGGTTTTGATCATGATCTGTTCAGCAACTTCAACGCGATTTTTGAAGTGGGTGAGCGTGTCGCGATTATCGGTGAGAACGGTGCGGGTAAAACGACACTGCTCAATACTTTAGCGGGTGTACTTGAGCCGCGCAGCGGCAGCTACAAATGGTCTGAAAATGCCAATATTGGTTACTACGCGCAAGATCACGCTCATGAGTTCGCCGAAGATCTGAACTTGATGGAGTGGATGGGGCAGTGGCGTCAAGAAGGCGATGACGAGCAAGTGGTGCGCAGCTTCTTGGGTCGTATGCTGTTTGGCCAAGATGACATCAAGAAATCCGTGAAAGTACTGTCGGGTGGTGAGCAAGGTCGTATGTTGCTTGGCAAACTCATGATGCACAAGCCAAACATGTTGCTGCTCGATGAGCCAACCAACCACATGGATATGGAATCGATCGAGTCTTTGAACAACGCCTTAGAGCAATATAAAGGCACGCTATTCTTTGTATCGCACGACCGCGTATTCGTAGACTCACTGGCAACCCGCATCATTGAAATTCGTGATGGCAAAATCACTGACTTCAAAGGCACTTACGCTGAGTTCCTGAAATCACGTGGCGTTGAAGGCTAAGTTTCCTAAGCCAATATTCTGCATGCAAAATAATACTAAGAGCCTCTATGTGAGGCTCTTTTGCTATCCGAAACACGTTAAAAACCTCTATGGTGCAAAAACGTTGCTATGCTTCTTCACTGTGGCCTTTCACATCAAACACCACTTTGTCAGCGCCACTGTACACATGGAAGCGACGACCTGAAGCGCGGGCAATCGTGGTAATGCCAAAACGTTGCGCCAGCTCAAGCCCCATTTGAGTCACACCCGAGCGCGATAGCAGCACAGGAATCCCCATCTGCGCCACTTTAATCACCATCTCGGAAGTTAAACGACCTGTGGTGTAAAAAATTTTGTCATCCCCACGCATGCCATTGAGCCACATTTCACCGGCCAAAGTATCCACTGCATTGTGGCGACCGACATCTTCCACAAAAGAGATCACCCGATCCTCTTGGCAAATTGCGCAGCCATGCACCGCGCCGGCTTTTTTGTAGGTATCGTTGTAGTGAGTCAATGCTTCCAGAGCAGCGTAAATTTGTGATTGTTTAATTGGTTGTTGTGGTACTTGGTAATTCTCAAGCTGCTTCATCACGTTGCCATACATGGTGCCTTGGCCACAGCCAGAGGTGACGGTTTTTTTCTTCAGTGCAGGCTCTAAATGGTCAATGTTCTCACGGGTCACTACCGCGGCCGAATGGGTTTCCCAATCGATGATGATGGAATCGAGCGCTTCCGGATCGGAAATAAAACTTTGGTTCTTCAAATAACCCAGCACTAAAGCTTCTGGCCGCGAACCGAGCGTCATCAAGGTCACAATCTCTTTCCAGTTGAGCAGGACAGTGAGAGGGCGTTCACAGGCGATCGATTTCACCAGTTTTTCGCCGTATTCGTCATACACTTCAACTTCAATGGTTTGCAGAGGATTTTCGCTGGTTTTGATGATGGAAGGTTTAGCCACGCTGGATTCCTGTGTGATGTTCGCTTTATTCACCGCCGATCTGTCAGTGCAAATCTTGCGGTAGAGCGAATAAGAAAAAGTGCCGTCAATGTAGCAAAAAGGGTGCCGAATCAAAAACAAACTGCACAAAAGTGATGATGTTGCTCTACTTAAAGCAAGGTACTGGTACCCATGGCGCAATTATTGCTTTAATTTCAATTCTGATTGTTAATTTAGTATGGGTTATGACTGAACAAACTTCTCCTGAATCCTTAACCGATGCCGCTCATAGTAAAACCGACAGCGCTTGGCCGCTCGCTTGCAACCTTGAGCCGCGTTCGGTCTCACGTGGCCGTTGGCAAACCACGCAGTGGGTATTGCACAGTTTCAGTTTAACGCCAGAGGCGCAGAGTCAATATGTCGCAACCTTACACTTGTATCGTGACGAGCGTACTGACTATCGCTTTAACCTCAGTTCACAAGCGCCAAAGCTGTTCTTGGTTGCCGAAGATCCGATTGAAGATCAGCCGCTTAAAATCGTGCAATTGACCGCATCGCAAGCCGTCGCCAGCCGTTATATGGACAGCGATTATCTGGTGCTGTCGGCCGATATGCCGCTACCCGTTCAGGCG